>JAIPDI010000096.1 GCA_021737785.1 Deltaproteobacteria bacterium | reverse complement strand
TTGAGATCGCCATATTTATTAGCAAAGAGTCAAATGTGCTAATTTTACTCCTTAGATTTTTGAAGCAAATTTGCAAGTTGAAGAGCAAGTAAAATCATAACCTATTGATATCATTATAAAGTAAACCGGACAGCAGTGATTTCCCCTGTAATAAAGAGTAGTTCCAACCCATGAATAGAACATCCCTAATCTTGATCTATCACCCACAGACTCAGCCAAATCCCTATGATTACTGAGCAGGTCTGATAACCCCTTATAATCTCCACGATAGTAAAATACCAAAGCCCACTGTAAGACGAGATCAAGTAACAAGCAGTGCTCCTCGCCGGTCCTACCTGATTTACTACCGAGCACCTCATATGCTTCCTCGTAACACCGATGTGCGTCCTCAAGGGCATATCTTTTGGTCGCCTTTTCCCCCGCCTTCATGAGGTAATCTAAGGCCTTCAGAGCCGATTCTCCCTGCTTGTAGTGATAAGCCAAGGCTTCATAGAACTCCGGCAGCCTGTCGTGGAAGAGGGATTCAATTACTTGGCCGATCCGTTCATGGATTTCTCTTCGCTCTTTCTTGAGAAGCCCGTTGTAGACCACCTCCTGGGTCAGGGCGTGTTTAAAAATGTATTCCAGCTCCGGCTGCATACTCCGGGTGCGGATCAGATCCAAGCGCTCCAACCCAACAAGGCATTGATCGAACTCACCCTCTAATTCGGTGATCCGCTTGAGAATGTCGTACAGAAAGGACCGACCGATGACACTGGCCTCCTGGAGCACCCGCTTGGCTTCGCGCTCCAAACGGTCCAGCCTCCCAGTGATGATGCCGTTGATGCTCGATGAGATGCTCGATTCCGTAATCGGGCCGGTGAGCCGCCAGGTGCCGTTGTCCTTTACCAGGGTGTCCGATTCGATCAGGGAGTTGATCAGCTCCTCCAGGTAGAAGGGATTCCCCTCGGCCTTGTCCCTGACAAAGTGGCCCAGCTCCGAGGGGACCTGGTCGGTCTGAAGGAGGGATTCCAGCATGTCCAGGGCCTCGGAGGCGGAGAGGTCCTGGAGCCGGATCTCACGGTAAAAACCCTTGAGCCCTTCGAGCTGGTGGGAGGTAAACAGAGTGAAGCTGGGCCGGTACACGCAGAGCACCACCGCAGGGTGGCGTACCTCCTGGAGCGTGGTGCGCAGCAGCTCCACAAAGGAGGGGTCCGCCCAGTGGAGGTCTTCCAGAAAAAAGATGGTCGGTCCCTTCAGCGCCAGGGCGGAAAGGATGTCTTTTACCGCCTCCTGAAGCCTTGCCTTCCAGAACTCGGGACTGACCTCCTCCACCTCCGGGTAGCTGAGGGAGTAGAGGCTCCCCACATAGGGAATCAGATCCTCTCTTTCCCCGATCAGATCCTGGAGGGCGGATTCGATCTTTTCTTTAATCCTCTCGGGACGGTCTGCTTCCTCAATCCCAAAGATCCGGTTAAAAAGATCCATCAAGGGATAGTAAGGTACGTTCTGCGTGTACGCATACGCATGCGCCTCCAGCCACTGTATTTGACCGGGGGCCAGAGATTCTCGAAACTCCTGGACCAGCCGGCTTTTCCCGGTACCCGCATCCCCGCAGATAGAAAATATTCGGCCTTTACCCTCCCGTAGCAGATTAACGGCTTCTCTAAGCTCTGCCACCTCCGCTTTCCTGCCGATAAGCTCAGCCTTTAGACCTGAGAGATGATGGAGAGTGACGGGTTCTTCCCTCAGAGAGACCACCCGGTAGCTTTGAACCGGCTCGTCCCTACCCTTGACTATGACAGGCTCCACCTGTTGAAACTGGAAATACCCTTCGGTCTGCTGAAAGGTCCTCTTCCCCACCAGGATCCCATCGGCCTCTGCGAGAGAACTCAGCCTGGCGGCCACATTGATGGTATCCCCGGCCACCCCATGGGTCCCTTTCTCCAGGTCCACATCGCCGGTGACCACCAGTCCGGTGTTGATTCCGGTGTGCATCGTAAGCGGCCGGCCGATCCGCTCCTCTACTTCAGGACTGATGCTCTCCACCATCCCGTGAATCTCGCGGGCTGCCCGGATAGCCCTTATTGGATCGTCCTCGTGGGCTTCAGGCACTCCGAACAGGGCCATAATGGCATCGCCCGCATACTTCTCCACAAACCCCGCGTATTTATCGATAATCTTAGCCGCTTCTCCGAAGATCCGGGTGGTGATCTCCTTGACGTCCTCAGGGTCCAGCCGTTCGGACATTGCGGTGTACCCGGACAAATCGGAAAAGAGAACGGTCACGTATTTGCGTTCGCCTTGGGATTCAGGAAGGGGTTCTTTTTGCTCATGCGGGATTGTTTCTGAAGGGGCGGACAAGTTGTAGCCGCATTCATTACAGAAAACATTACCCGGTGAATTTTCAAATCCACATTGAGGACAAATTAGTACGAGCTTTGTTCCGCATTTGCCGCAAAAATTAGCCTCATCAGGATTCTCAGTCTGGCAATGAGGGCATTTCATCGAGTCCTCCAGCAATTTTTTAAACTCGATATGTCATCTACCAAGCTCTATAAATTCAATAACATATCGCGGTCCGAACTCCTGCAACTTTCTCAAAGAGATGCCAATTCATTTTCGTATTTTTCTGCCCAGCCATCTCGACCGCATTCTTCACAAATACCAATGGCCTCACGTAAAGCCTCTCTTGCTCTTGACCGTTCACCGCTCTTTTTATGGATCTGAGCATAGACTGCCAGATCTATTGGCAGGTCAAAAAAATTACCATTTTGCTTATCGGTAGTGACAGCTTCCTGGATAAATTTATCTGCCTTCCCCATATCGTTGTCGTTCGAATACAATATAATTTCAGCTAATAATCTCCGAATTTGACCACTAAATCTCCTGACGCTTTTTTTATCGCCATATGCTAACAACACATCCAAATTGGGTATCTTCTCCTCATTGAATGCCATGACCCTGGCCATGGCCAATTCGCATACCCGCATAAAAGAAGGCATAAAGGCATAGGAAATCAGGAGCCGAACCGCGTTTCCGAAATGTTTTTTACATTCCTCATATTCCTTCATTGAGAAATACGTCTCACCCAGACACCACTCAGCATCGCTGTGAAGGGCGGGAGACTCAATCCGCTCGCATAGCTCACAGCTCATGGAGAGATGTTCCTTCGCATTCTTTAGTCGCCGCTTTTGATAATACGCCATACCCATACTAAAATGGGCTTCTATCTTTGAATAGGCATCACCACTCTCTTCAGCCTTTTCCAGCCCTTCACAGCTCATGGGATATCCCACGTTCACCTTTCCCTGATAAAGATAAACCGTTCGGGCTATGCAACTCGTCTGGGCTGCAATCCCCCACAGGACATTCGCCATGGTGCTGATCTCCAACGCCTTGTTCAAATGATACAGGGATTGCTCAAACTGACAATTATCGGCCAAGACATGACCCATCCAGTGATGAGCCATAACCAGGGAAATGAGATCGCCGGTGGCTTCAGCATCGCTTATGGCTTCCCTAAATTGGTCTTCGGCCTTGGGGAAGTCTTCCTCAACAGCGTAAACATACGCTCCCAGTATGGTATTGATTTGACCGATTCGTCTCCTATAATCGTGTTTTGCAGCAAGACTGATTACTGGCTCCACAGCCTCTTTTGACAGAACAAAAATGTTGGCCTGGTTATAGTAGAGCCCGAGAGCTGTCCGAGCATCGATAATCTTTTTCTCCACATCCTGTGTCCGCGGCAATCTTTCCAGAGATAGGGCCAATTTTTCCCCGTATCCGATAGCATCCTTCAAGGCCCCTGCTTTTAGGGCCTTCTTCGCAGCAAGCTTGGAATACTGGGCGGCCTTGATGTAATTTTCCGCTTCCAGGAAATGATTTGCCACGAAACCGTAATGGACATCCAGGTTGTTTTGATAAATGTTTTCAATGGCACTGCCGATTTTGTTGTGCAACTCGTTTTTCCTTCTGGCCAATATGGAATCGTTTACGACATCCCGGGTGAGGGCGTGTTTGAGAACATAGGTCGAGTGCGGTGGTACCCCTCTCTCCAGGATAAGCTCAGCCTCCTTTAGCGCTGACAAAGAGGCAAGCAGTTCCTTTTCCTGGAAGCCTGCAACCCGTTTCATCAATTCACTGCTGAATTCTCTTTCGATAACCGAAGCAATCTGGAGCACATTTTTGGCTGTCTCAGACAGCGCATCAACCCTCGCCATAATGACATCGTGAATGGTAGTGGGGATTTTCATGCTCGAGGCGTCACCCGACAGATGGTATACGCTTCCATCCTTTTCAATTATATTTAGATTCTTGAAGGATTTTACGAATTCTTCGACAAAGAAGGGGATGCCTTCGGTCTTTTCCAGAATCACTTGTTCAGCCGATGAGCTGATCTCTTTTGATTTCAGCAGGTACTCAGCCATTTGGAGACTTTCCCGGTTTGATAACCGGTTGAGCGTTATCTGGCTCTGGTAGGACTTGACACGCCAGGTTGGTTCGTATTCCGGACGGTAGGTGAACAACAAAAATACTTTTGCCCCTGGTATAGAGGGTAAAAGGGATTTGAGAACATCCTCTGAACTTCGGTCCACCCAGTGTAGGTCCTCCACGGCAAGGACAAGGGGCCTGATCTGAGATCCTCTCAATACGATCTGCTTTAGCGCTTCAGTGTTCTGATCCCGCTTTCCTTGCGGACTCATCACGATTTTGTCAACGCCGCTGTCTTTAACCGATAGAAGCCCCAGGATATAGGGCAAAATTGCCGATTCATCCGCGCCAAGGGAAATCAGACCGGATCGAACCTTTTGTTGTATCGTGGCATCCCCGTCTTCTTCCTGTATGTCGAAATTCGATTTCAGCATTTCCACAATGGGGTGGTAAGATAAACCCCTGCCATAGGAAACGCATTTTCCCTCCAAAAAGGTCACGTCTTCAGTGCCAATTGCCTTTCTAAACTCGTGTAAGAGCCTTGATTTACCCAAACCGGCTTCAGATACAATGAAAAACGCCTGTCCATGACCTGTTTTGACCCGCTCCAATCCATCAAGTAGAGATTCGAGTTCCCTTTGTCGGCCCACAAAAGGAGTGAGGCCGCGTGCCGCGCTGACATCAAAACGCGTCCTTCGGGTGCTGACCTCAAGGACTTTGTGAGCTTGAATGGGCTCTTCTTTGCCTCTTACTTGTTTTCTACCCAAAGACTCAAATCGGAAAAATCCTTCAGTGAGTTTAAAGGTGTCTTCGGTCACATATGTAGTGCCGGGCTCAGCCATGCCTTCCATCCTGG
The DNA here is from genome assembly GCA_021737785.1 of Deltaproteobacteria bacterium. Taxonomy (NCBI): domain Bacteria; kingdom Pseudomonadati; phylum Myxococcota; class Myxococcia; species Deltaproteobacteria bacterium. The sequence goes on along the minus strand of JAIPDI010000096.1, from coordinate 2,975 downwards.
AGGCCAGATTCACCGTATCCCCCACCGCTTTGAACTCCACCCGGAGGTCGTTTCCCATGGTCCCCACCACCACCGGTCCGGTGTGAATGCCGATCCGCATCTTGAGCGGGGGTATCTCTGTTTTGTCTTCCTTCATTTTCTCGTTGAACTTAACCATCTCCCGGTGAATTGCTAATGCGGAGCGAATCGCCCGTTGAGGGGCATCCTCTAAGGCAATGGGTGCCCCAAACAGCGCCATAATCCCGTCGCCGGTCATCTCATTCACTGTACCCTCATAATCATGGACCTTGTGAATCAGGATCTCATACACCTGATCCATAACCGTATATGCCTCTTCAGGTCCCAGTTTTTCCACCAGTGACGTAAATCCGGCCATGTCACAGAACATAACCGTGACCTGTTTTCGTTCCCCTTCGATTCTGTCCCGTTGGGAAAGGATCTTCTCGGTAAGCCCTTCAGGAAGATATCGTTGGATTTTATCTAATTTTTCGTCAAAGGAGAGATCTTTGGGGGCTGGTTCTTCGGTCTGGGTGAGACCATGGCCGCATTCACCGCAGAATTTGTCACCGGGCTGGTTTTCTGAGCTACAGTGGGGGCAGTACAGGACGAGTTTTGCCCCACACTCCCGGCAAAACCTCCTGGTATTAGGATTTTCAGTCTGGCATTTAGGGCATTCCATTTTTAATGACTTCCAACTGACGTCGTGTTGGTCACCATGTGATTTGGGCCGAACGGACAATAGGCGGTGTCCGGTTTTAGGTCGAATGCCTTGCTTGAGATGCTAAAGAAAACGGGGAGAACCGGCAATCGCGGCGGCAAAAACGGCTTTACAGGGTACGCGGATACAGAACGCTGATTCAGCACGAGTTGAGGAGGAGCAAGAAGAGGGATACGAGTTACTTTTCTCGAAATAGATTATCCTGAAATGCGGTCTGGCGTCAAGAGAAAACCAATTTTTTGTGGCGGACAAAATGAATCCGGGACCAATTTCCTGGAATAAGAAATATCGCTTTTGTAAAGGGGTCTACACTTGACTCATATTCTGCGCTGGTATAAAGAAGATTTATGTCCAGACCGGTGAGTAGAATATCCGGATGCTTGGTAGCATGCAATGAACAGGGGGAGACGGGGGGAATCTGTTTTCCGAAAAAAATGAGGATGATCTCCACTTTATTTTCTCTGTGGGGAGATAATTTGCGAGGTGTGCAAAAGCCACATCCCAATGCCTGGTGAGACGATACGCAGACTCATGGACGACATGGCCAGGTTTTCTGAAGGATCCTTGAGCTAGACAGAGGAGCAGTCATGGAACATATCTCGTGTGATGTACTCATTGTCGGCAGCGGTGCGGCAGGTCTCAGGGCGTCCATATCAGCGAGGGAGGCCGGTTTGGATGTGTGTGTGATCTCCAAGGGCCTTCCGGGAAAGGCAAGCTGTACCATCTTAAGCGCGGGTGTATTCGCAGGGGTTGCAAGGCCCCAAGAGGCCGAAAACCACATCCGCGATACCCTGCAGGCGGGGCGGGGCATTAATCAAAAGGAGCTGGTAGAGGTTCTTGTGGCGGAAGGTCCCGAAAGACTGGAAGAGCTGGCGGCGTGGGGAATATCAGGCGAATTCCATAAAGGCTATCTCTTTTCAAAAGGCCGGCCACCGGTCTGGGGTCAGGCGATTGTACAATGTCTCCTGGAAAAGGCCAAAACCCTGGGCGTCCGCTTCATGGGCGGAATGACAGTAACCGGACTCAAGCTCCTTGAGGGTTCGGCCGGCCTTGTCGCCTATTCGACGGTCCGAGGCTGTTTTATGGGATTTGCTGCAAAGGCCGTGATTCTGGCCACGGGCGGAGCAGGGGCCCTCTACCTTCGTCATGACAATCCCCAGAGGATGTTCGGCGAGAGTCACGCCATTGCATTGGATGCCGGTGCAGAACTTCAAGACATGGAATTCGTGCAGTTTTATCCGCTGGGGCTGGCGGAGCGGAAATTCCCTCCCTTTCTGATTCCTCCCCGGCTTGCTGATCAAGGACAGCTGTTCAACAGCGGCAAGGAAGACATCCTTGAGAAATATGGGATCGAGGAACGTCCGGCCGGGGAGAAGGCCCGGGACCGGCTTTCACATGTCCTTTTTGATGAGATTTTCAGGCAGAGACGTCAGATCCGGCTGGACCTGACGGACGTGTCCGAGGAACGGTGGAAACAAGACCCGTTCTCGGCTTCCACGTGGGAAATTCTGGGAAAACACTACGGCGCATGGGAGCATCCTGTCCAGGTGGCGCCCATGGCACACCACACCATGGGAGGGATCCGTATCGATGACCAGGGCGCCACCACTGTGCCCGGTCTCTTTGCGGCCGGTGAGGTGACAGGCGGGCTGCACGGGGCGAACCGCCTGGGGGGAAACGCCCTGACCGAGACCCAGGTCTTTGGCGCGCGGGCCGGGGCAGCCGCAGCCAAGTGGGCCGGCCGGGACTCTGCCCCTGCAGAGAAGGACATTATAGCCCAATTGGTCAGACCTGAATTCGGTCCCCTGCCCGGGAAGGATGCTGTGGTTCTGCCCCGGCTCAAGACCAGGCTTCGGAAAATCATGTGGGAAGAAGGGGGGATCATCAGAAACCGGGAGGGTCTCATACAGGCCTTGAGCGTCGCAAAAGAAATCCACACTGAACTCATGAGTCTCCCTCAACCGGATCATCCATCGGATATGCAAGGGTTACTGGAACTCCGTCTTGCCGCCCGGACAGCGGCCCTGATTCTGGCGGCAGCCATGAGACGGGAGGAGAGCAGGGGAGCCCACTTTCGGGAGGATTTTCCGGCGCCTGATGACAAGAACTGGCTTGGACACCTTCGGGTCCGGCAGTCAGTGCCAGGAGAAGAAACTTCTCTCGTATTCGAGTTTAGACCTGTCTCATAAATCGTTTAATCTGGATTGATGGACCCCATATACTGAGATGCGCCTGCAGAAGGGGCGGGGCCGTTTGC
>JAIPDI010000095.1 GCA_021737785.1 Deltaproteobacteria bacterium | reverse complement strand
CGACAAATCCCTTGGCTTGAGAAGTGACCAGGAAATTCTCCTCTTCAGCAAGGGCACCAGGGCAAAGTATCCAAAACGCTTGCGAAGGGTAAGCTTTCGTGATGAAGACCGGCATCGAACCTTGGTATTCTTGACCAACAATTTCGATCTACCGGCAGATACTATCGCAGCGTTATACAAAGCTCGCTGGGAAATTGAGTTGTTTTTCAAATGGATCAAGCAAAACCTCAAGGTGAAAAGCTTCTATGGCACTTCCCCAAATGCAGTAAAAACTCAGATCTGGATTGCTATGATCGTTTACCTCATTTTGGCGATCCTAAAGCAAAGATATGGGCTCGAAAAAAGGCTCTCTCAGCTATTACACTTTTTGGAGGTCAATCTGTTCGAGAAAAAGCGCCTGGTCGATATCTTTTTTGAGAGGCCGCGTAAAACATACGGCAAACGCGAAGCTCCACCTAAGCAGTTGACATTGTTTGACTATTGAGATCGCCATATTTATTAGCAAAGAGCCAAATGTGCTAATTTTACTCCTTAGATTTTTGAAGCAAATTTGCAAGTTGAAGAGCAAGTAAAATTATAACCTATTGATATCATTGCAAAGTAAACCGGACAGCAGTGATTTAAAGTATTTGTCAAGCCCCATATACTTATGCAATTGATAGAATTCTCTACATCCTTTTCCAAGCAGAAAGGACAAATACATAAGTCCTTCATATGGCAGAGCATAACGTTCTAGCCCTGGCTCAGTGCAGCGTCGACATTCAGGAAATCTACCTACGTTTTTTCTAAATCGAGAAGCCTCTCTCGAAAACAAAAGATCCTGTAAAGGTTTCTCTTTTATGTTTCCCACACTAAGGTTAATAAGTGGGCACAAAAATAATTCACCAGTGCTACGAACAAAAAAATAATTAAACCCGCACGAGCAGGGCTTCTTTGTTAAACCTGTCTTAAAAAATTGAACAAGTGTATCTCCATGATAACTCCAACGAAAGCTTTCACTTTCATAAAATTCAATCATTTTTTGGATATTTTTCGTACTGAAAACCAGATCATCCGCTCTGTCAGGATTCAAGTAGCGTGCGTCAGTAATAATACAAGGAGATATGATGGTAAACAGACGGTTTGTGTCAGCGTACTGTTCTATCTCGTCTAATTCTGCAATGTTTACTGGTAATATGGTAGTCTTTAGTCCGATGATGAGATTTGAAAATCTCTCTCTTAGCTCTTTCAGGCCCTGGATGGTTTCATCGACATGAGACCAGGCTTTCGGATAATTTCTTATTTTTTCGTGCATTTCTCCTATGGCGTCCATAGCACATACCGTCACTAAATCAATGTCCTTATCTCTCAGGACTGGAAGAATCTGTTCCATGTATTCCAAAATCCGGTCGGTCAAAAATCCGTTAGTAGTTACGGCAATCGATTTGAGTTTTCTAAGATTTTTCTGTTTCAAACTCGCTATCCCTGAGAATAGATCTATCAGATCTTTTCGTATAAAGGGTTCGCCTCCAGTGATATCCAGCTCCCGCAGATCCGAGAAAAGGTCGGATGCAAGAAAACGGAGCCAATCATCTGCGAAAAGTTCTGGCACCTCATGGGAGATCTTCCAGATATTACACATGATGCATTTGGCAATACACCTGTGTGTAACCTCCAGGCTAATGGCCTGAGGCCGCCCTGGACGACCCGTCCGTTTGAGATATTGAAATCGAATCCCGTTTGCCAGGAGCTTGGCTGCCAGTTTCGGTATAGAATCGGTCATCGCATCCTCGCTTGTTTGTCCTGACTATTTCGGTTCCTATTTAAATTGGCCGGTAGCTTTTCAAAAGCTGGGGTAGTCAGTTTATCGGTGTTCAAACCTGGATCCCGGATCGTGGAATCGTGGTCCGGGTAACATTGGCTCCTCCCAAGAATATACCGCTTTTCTTAAATTACAGCGGTCTTCCACATTCATGGGATCTCCGGTGCTTGCGTAGGCCCGTCCCAGACAACCGCCTCCGCAATGCAACCTGCCCAGGCATGATCGGCACGCTTTCAGTTCTATAAACCTTCGGCCGTAGAGCGCAGGCAGTTCCGCCCATTTTGAAACCCCTTGCCTCAGAATCGCCGCCATGGACTGCTCATGGACGCCCTGAACAGCATATTTCTCTATGGGGAGTATCTCACAGGGATACATCCGGCCTTCGGCGTCCACATAGGGTCGCTCCACACAGGCACAGTTTTGGGTAGAGGAATCGAATCTTCCTTTCAGCCACTCCAGGCAGGCTATGGTTCCCATTCTTTCGTATCTCTCTCTGAATTCGGCATCCTTGTGGTACCGGGCGAGAAGGTCTTTATACTGGGAAGGTGAGGGCAATGCGAGGTAATCCGTTTTTGCAGCCCGCCCTGCCCGTACCAGGGTACCGCTCACGAGACGGCCGACACCCAGATTATCCAAAAGCCGGAGTACTTGGGGAAGATCTTGGAAATTATGCCGCATTTCCGTAAATGCCACCTCGGTCCGCTTTCCCAACCCAGCTTGGACCAGAAGCCTCAATCCTCGCAATGTCCGATCAAAACTGCCCGATCCGCATACCCGGTCATGGATGGTGGCAGTAGCACCTTCAAGGCTTACCTGGATCCACAGTCCCTTAAACCCGAGTGAAGCCAGGGCCTTTACATCCTCTTCGCTCAGCAGGGTTGCGTTGGTCTGAAGGCGGACGCGCCTTACCCCGGGCAGACCGCAGGAAACCCGAAGGATTTGGAACCAATCGGGATGGGTCAGGGGCTCACCCCCGCTCAGGCAAACCTCCTCACAACCCAGTTCTACGAACTCCCTGATGCATCTCTGTAGTTTTCCCTTTGGGACCGGAGAAACGGTCTTGGGGGACCGACTCTGGGGCCAACAGTGAATACATTGAAGGTTGCACCCATTGGTAATCATCAGGGTCAGCATCTTTGGAGGCGCCAACCCGGCGCGTTTCATGTAACCGAGGACCCCCATTTTCTCCTTTTCGTCCATATCTTACGGCCTCACTAAGGTACCTGCTTCCCTGACCAGCCGGGGATTCACTGCCCGAAAGGACAGATGCCTGAGACAGCCCCACCATACACCCGATTGATAGGAAAGCTGATCCAGGGAGAAATAGAAAAGAAAACCCACGAGGTTCAGGCGGGGCTTTCTCATGACATATTCCAAAAGCCCGGTGAAAACATGCATGGCCCACAAGACCAGAAAGACCAAGGGCCAAAACAGTAAAACCGGGATACTCCAAATAAGATAATAGCGCGACATGAAGGCGCAGCCATTATAAAAAAAGACTCCATAGCTCCGCACAACCGAAAGAAAGAGGGCTGGAAACGGAATAGGGACCTCGCTTTGCCGCACCCGCTTCCGCTTGCCCAGGCTGTCTACAAATACAATCCCAACCCACAGCACAAGCGGAAGAAAGGTTTGAAACAACCCTGCGATCATGCCCATACTCCAAAACAGGGATGCACCGAGGGGAAAGACCATTTCCTTTCCCCTGTTGGGGTGAAGATGCTGGAGCATGGGCTCTGAAGTGCCGTAATCATAGCGCCTTTTGCAGAAGGGGATGAGCCTGTTTCGATGTTTGTGATGGATTCTTCCCGTCGGTCTGAACTCCACATGGTGCCCGGCATCTTGCAGCCGCCAGCAGAAATCCACGTCTTCCCCTACAATCAGGGACTCCTTGAATCCGCCGAGACTCAGGAATACATCCTTCCTCGCCAGGAGATTGCAGGACGGTACATAAAAGGCCATGTCCTTGTCTGCGGATCGCCTGATTCGACGACCTATGATTAAGGAAGATTTGACTGCCTCGTACCGATCCAGGCCGCTGTCCTTGAAATATCCCTCCACCCGACCTCCCACCGCAGCAATCCGAGTATCCCGAAATACGGGGACCAGGTCTCGGAGCCACTGAGGATCTGCCCGGCAGTCTGAATCTATAAAGGCCAGGATGTCCCCTTTCGCCTTTTTGGCGGCCAGATTGCGGCAGTGGGGGGCCTGCCGGTTCTCCTGAAGACGGATAAGCTCAACAGGAAATCGGGAAACCCGCTGGGGCGTATCATCCGTGGACGCATCATCCACCACCAGGATTTCCAGGCTCGATGACGGATAGTAGAGTTCCTCCAGGGAACGCAGGCAATCCTCAATTTCTCTGGGTCTGTTCCTCACAGGAATAATAATGGATACAAAAGGGTAATCGGAAAGAGCGGGGGTATTTTCCGTCTCCAGGAATCCTTTGCTGACCAGATCATTCAGGAACAGTTCTACCTGAAGGGGTTCCGGACCCTGTAGGAGAGAAGCGATGGTATCAAGAGGAACAAATTCGCGCCCGGCAAGGGCTTTAAAAACCGCTCCCCAGGAAGGGTGAAGGCGGATGGCCTTTAGGGGGTAACTCAGGACCAACTGAAAAGCCTTTTTCTGTTGATGGCAGGTAACTCCTTTGGCCAGGCGATAGGCCGGTTCCTTCGACTTTTTATTCCCTGTCTCTACCAAGGCCTACTGCTCCAAACCGTAACCCCTCAAAGAGACTACATAAAATTTACAGGGTTCCGGGTCAAGCCCGGAACGACGATTGTGGGGGCTTTACCGTTAGTCCTCATCTTCTCCTGTGCTTACTTGGAGGAGATCATGCCTTTTCAAAAACCGTAAGATCCCTTCCACCTGGGATGCCGGATCCCCTGTGAGCATCTCACCCTCTTTCTCCACTTGACTGCCTGAAAGGAGCTGCAGTATCCGGTCATGGGCATCCAGGCGGCTGTCCGGGAGCGGCACGGCCTTTGGCCGCGGACGGGGCGGGTAGACTCGTGTGGAAACCGCCTTGGGAGGAACGCTTTCCTTGTCGTAAACCATTCGTTGGATGGGCCGGAGGCGCGATTTTCTCTTTTCATCCAGGGTTGGCAGGGGAGGAGATCCAGCCCCTCCATCCACGCTGCATACAGTCGGGAGGGGGCATTCAACCACCTCGCGGACCCCGCGGCCTGCGCTTCTTTGCGCTTGCAAGACCGCTTTTTCCGTGTTTATGGACAGATCCCTGATAAAGGATACGAATCCCACCCCCAAATGGTGGGCCAACAAGACCCCAACCTGCCCGTTCCGGGTGTCCAGAGATTCTTGACCGCAGAGTACAAGATCCGCGCCCATGTGCTGGATGGCGCGGGACAGAAATATGGACTTCTGCCATGGATCCATGGGGCCTGCCATATCAATCTGACAGAGCCGATCCGCACCCATGGCCATACAGCGCCTCAGCTCCTCCTCGGCTGTGATGGGACCCAAGGTCAACAAGGTGATCTCCCCTTCCCCGCATGTATCCCTTGCCCGCAGAGCCAACCCCATGGCCCATTCGTCGTAAGGATTGATCCGGAGAACCTCGTCTTCCGGCGCCAAATAATGGGCTTCCGGATCTCTGCCTGTCCTGGCATAGGTATGACCGATCTGCTTGATGCAAACAACGATTTTCATGGCCTAATACACCCGGCCCAGAGCACTTTCCACCATATCTATCATATCCATCACTTGGGGCGGCCTGTCCATTCCCAGTGCGTTGATGCCGTCCTCCAGCATGGTCAGGCAAAAGGGGCATGCGGTGGCCACCCAATCCACACCGGCCTCGCACACCTCCCGGGCGCGGAGTTCATTGATCTTCTCACCCTGACTCTCATGGAGCCACATCCTGCCCCCGCCGCCACCGCAGCAAAAGGCCTTGTCCCGATTCCGCTCTAATTCCACAAGCTCCATCCCCGGGATGGACCGGCCGATGGTGCGTAAGGGCTCGTATAGCTGATTGGCCCGGCCCAGATAGCACGGGTCGTGGATGGCCGTTTTTTTCTCCACCGGGAATTTCAAGGTAAGCCGATTCTCTCCAATGAGCTCCATTACCAATTGCACCGCATGAACCACTTCCGCCCTGCTTCCCAGGGCCGGATACTCATTTTTCAGGGTATTGAACCCATGGGGGCAGAGGCATACGATTTTCCCGACCCCGTACTTTTCAAACGCTTGGATGTTTCTGCGGGCAAGGGATTGAAACCGCTCCTCATCCCCCAATCTCCTGGCGGGATCCCCGCAGCACAATTCCTCTTTTCCCAGGATCCCGAACGGCACCCCGGCCGCATTCAGGATCCTCACCATGGACCGAGTGGTTTCTTGATACCTTGGATGAAAGGCCCCGGAGCACCCCACCCACAGGAGGATTCCATCGCCCTGGACTTGCTCCTTGATATGGGGCACATCCAAATCCCAGGTCCAATCCGTTTTGTAGGCCACGCCTTTGCCATACACATCACCGTAGATCTCCTGATCCCGGATCATGGGGCGCGCCTCTTCCGGCAGAAGGCCCCGCCCCATGGTCTGATGCCGCCTCATCTCCACGAGCTGATCCATAGGCGCCGCATAGACCGGGCAATGCGCTACACAGGCCATGCAGGCAGTGCAGGCCCACATTTCATCCGGCCCGATTCCGCTTTCGAGCAGGAATTGGGGGGATTTTTCCATCTGCGCCCGAACGGCCAGGATGGTCTTCCGTGGGGAGAGGGGTTTTCCCGAGATCAAGGCCGGACAGTAGGTATCGCACCGACCGCAGGAAACACAGGCCTGCGCATCCAGGAGTTGCTTCCAACTCAGATCGGCCACCTGCCTTGCGCCCACAGGCCCTTGATCCAGATCCATCTCTCTGAGTATCCCCCGGGGCCCGTTGCTCCGGTAATAGACATTCAAGGAAGAGGCTACAAGATGGCGCATAAAGGTAAACGGGAGGATGCACAAAAAAAGGAGGACCGCAAAAAAATGTACCCGAATCATGATCTGCATGAATAGCGGGGAGGAGGGAAGAAATGCGGCCAAAAGCCCGCCCATCGGCGTGGGCCATAAAACAGTGGGATCCGTGATTTGAAGGCGAACCCCTTCGGCGAAAAAGCCGCTGACAACAATGCCCAACAACACCAGGGCAGGGAAAACCGCCCCTTTGGGCCCTGAAAAGCCGCCGATGACCAGTCGCCGGATCAGGAAAAATACGAGTCCGGCCAAGAGGGCTGCTCCCAGGATGTCGCTAATGAGAGATAAGACCTGGGCGGGCAGAAGGGGCAGGGCAAAGCCGAACTGGGTCACCAGGGCAATGATGAGAGGAAACAGGACACCCCAAAAAACCGCCAGGTGGGCCGCCCCGGCAGGACCTTTTTCCAGGATCCGCCCGTGGCCCAGAAGGTATCCCAAAAGGCCCTTGATATTCCCCGGCCGGAATTCCTCCCGGCCCATGCGCCAGGTAGCCCGGAATCTGGATAGGCCCGTAAAAAGGATGATAACGGCCACCCCGGTGAGCAAAATGTCAAATGCGGTCAGCAACGGCCTGCCTCCTTAGCATGTTATTCGCCCCCATTTTGTTTCCCGGAAAACCGCCGGATGTAGAACCAGATCCCGCCGAAGGCAACCAGAAAGACGGCAATCCCATATACCGTTTTCACCACCCACAGGGATAACCTCCTATTGTCTTTTTCCAGGGGATGGAAGGAACCCAGCAAAGGGCTTTGCCCATGAAGGGGCCTGTGGCATTCATGGCATTTTCTGTCATTAAGTAGGCTCTTCTCCCCATGGGCTGCTTGCCCTTGATGGCAGCCCAAGCAGTCTCCTGGATCATATTCACGGCCGAGATCCTGCTTGCCATGGGATCGGACCTGGACTGACCCCAGCCAGGAGAAAAAATCGGCATCTCCAGTTTGTGCCGGATGGCAGGTCCCGCAGGTCTCATCCAGGTTTTCAGGATGAACCCAAGAGTCTGGATTGCTTTTGGCCAAGATAGCATGCCTGGAATGACATGCGTAACACGGGGGACGAACCCCTTTTTCCGCTCTCAACCCATGCCTGTTTGGCTGTTCATGGCACTGTCCGCAATCCACCCTGCCGGATCCTGTCGCAGTCTTGTGGCTTTCATCCACAACCTGGACATGACAATCCTGGCAGGTGACCCAAGCGACGGTGTGAACCGAAGTCTTATAGGCATCCAGGGCGATCCGGCGCGTGCTTTCCCCGGATTCCTTTTGGTGACACCGGATGCATTCCTCCACCGTGTAGGCAAAGGCCTCTGGCCCCAGAAAAATCATAAGACCGAGAAGACCGTATGAAATCATCCTTTTCATCATCACGATGGGGGTTCCTTCATCTCCTTGATGCGCTCTATCAATAGGGGAAGAACCCGGTGCAAATCCCCGACCACGCCCAGATCGGCGAATCGAAAGATCCGCGCCCGAGGGTCGATGTTGATCGCAATCACCTTCTGGGATTTTTCCATCCCCGCCGTGTACTCGTTGGCCCCGGAGATACCGCAGTTGAGAATCAGACGTGGCCCCACTCTCTTTCCAGTCTGCCCGATCTGCCGTTCATGGGGAAGCACCTGCCAGTCAATGACAGGCCGCGTTCCGGCCACGGAACCGCCCAGGGCCCGGGCCAGCTCATGGACGATTTCAAAGACTTCGCCCTTGCCCACGCCACGGCCGCCAGACACAATAATGTCGGCCTCCTCCAGATCCAGGTGCTCGGGATCCGCCTCGATGACTTCGACTACCCTGGTTTGGAGCTCCTCCGGAGAAACTTCCAAAGGTTCCACATGGATTTCCGCTTCCCTTTCTGTATTGGACTCCGGAGCAACAAGCACGGAAGGGAGGAAGGATATAATCGGCAGAGTGCTGCCCTCCAAACGTACATGTTCAAAAAGATATCCGTTGGCCACAGGACGGGTAATGACCAATCGGCCTTGGGCTTCCACTTGGAGATCCATGGCATAGGTAACCAGTGCGGTCTCCAGCAAGGCCCCAAGCCGGGGGGCCAGATCTGCGGTTTGCGCATTCTGGGCCATCAGCAGGCCGTGGGGTTTCTCTCTCTGGATGAGGCCAAGAAGAACCCGTGCGAAGAGCTCCCCCTGATACCGGGAAAGATCTTTCGCATCAACATAGCGGACCCGATCCGCGCCAAAGGAGCTGAGTTTTTCAAGCTCCGGGCCGAGCCCTTCACCCAATACCACCGCAGTAACCAGGCCTTTTTCACCCATTTGGGAGAGGAGCCTTCGGGCCTCGCCTAAAAGGCCGAAGGTCACATCTTCCAACACGCCGCCTCGGTGCTCCGCCCAGATCCAAATATCCTTCACAACAGTCTTCCTATCCTGTGACCTTCCACAATGGCCATATCCGTCTTCCTGGGGGCCACGCAATCCCCGATGCGGTATACCTCCTGAATCTTTCCCTTCAGGGTAAAATAGAGCGCGTCCAAGACCACATTTCCCGCGGCCAGCACCACCGTGTCATATCCCTCAAAATCCATCATCTCATTGGAATACACATTCAGCCCCTTGACCACGGTCCCCTGGATCTCGAGTACCGCAATATCCGGTGTACAGGTCACACCCTTTTTGGCCAACCTTTGCCTGGCCAGGTATAGATCCTGGAGCGGTCCCAAGGCACCCCCCTGAAACAGGGCCGGGGTCAGCACATGCACGTCCTTTCCCTGGTCGGCCAAAAACTCGGCCGTTCCGGTCCCCTGATGATGCCCGTCCAAATCGATGAACAAAACCCGCTGGCCGGTCTCCGCCTCTCCTTTGAGGACCTGCTGGGTATTGAGGACCTCGGGAAAGCCGTATTCTCCTGGGAAAGGCTTCTCTTTGGGTACCGATCCAGTGGCCACCACCACGGCGTCCGGGTTCTCGGCCAAGATTCGGGCCTCATCCGCCTCCTGGCCCAGCCTCACCACCAGATCCAGCTTGAAGACCTGGCCGGCCAACCACCGGGTCACCCCCTGGATCTCCTGCCGGCCCGGCACCATGCCCGCAATAATGTTTTGACCACCCACCTCCTCGTTTTTTTCAAACAGAATCACCCGATGCTTCCTCAAGGCGGCCACTCGGGCCGCTTCCAGACCGGCAGGGCCCGCACCCACCACGACCACTTTTTTGGGGGTTTCACAAGGGGTGAGTGTGCCCGCACCCAGCTCCTTTTCGTTTCCAGCGGCCGGAGTCTGCATGCAGCCGATGGTATACCCCAGCCCCATCCGGCCGATACAGCCCTGATTGCAGGCGATACAGTGGCGGATGTCGTCTTCCCGACCCTCCCGGGCCTTATTGGGAAGCTCCGGGTCGGCAATCAGGGCGCGGACCATGTTGATCATGTCGGCCTGGCCGTCTTCCAGAATCTTCTCGGCCAGCCGGGGATCGTTGATCCGGTTGCTGCAGTAGACCGGCAGGTTCACCACGGAGCGAATGGCCGAGGACAGGGGAACCGTATAGGCCAGGGGCGTGTGCATGGAGCCTTCCACCAGATAGAGGTTATGAAAGGTCCCCAGACTCAGGTCCAAAAAATCGATCCGGCCGCTGGCCTCCAGCCGGGCGGCGATCCTCTTGGCATCCTCCAGGGTCAGGCCTCCCCTGGGGTGCATCTCATCGGCATTGAGCCGGACCCCCAGGGTAAACTTCGGGCCCACGGCCCCGCGCACCGCATCAATTACTTCCAGGCAGAAGCGGATACGGTTTTCAAAACCGCATCCGTAGGCATCCTCTCTGAAATTGGTGGCCGGCGAGAGGAACTGACGGATCAGGGAGCTGTGTCCCACTTGTAACTCAATGCCGTCAAAGCCTCCCTCCAGGGCGTGAAGGGCACTTTTTGCAAAGTATTCTATGCATTCCTGGATATCTTCGACCTCCATCTCCTTGGATATCTCCCGGAATAAGGGATCCTTCCCGGCAGAAGGCCCCCATACGGGGAGCCTGGAGAGCTTTCCATCCGCCTGCATGCCGTTGTGATTCAACTGGGCAAATATCTTGGTGTCATAGGCGTGGATGGCACGGGTAAGTCGCTGAAACCCGGGGATGACCGAAGGCAAAAAGGCGTCCACCAATTTTTCGTAGGCCAGATCCGACGGGTGAACGGTCATCTCCTCCGTGGTGATGAGGCCGCAGCCCCCTTTGGCCCGCTCCCGGTAGTAGTCCACGTGGCGTTCGCTGATTTGATGATTCTCCGAGAGATTGGTCAAATGGGCGGCAAAATGGATCCGGTTGGGGACCACCATAAAACCGATCTTCAAAGGAGAAAAGAGGTAGTGATAGTCACTCACAGTCTCTCTCCCATGCTTCTGCCTTCAAAAATGGCCATATCGATTCCCCGGGGCGCCACACAATCCCCCACCCGGTAAAGGGCCTTCACCCGGCCCTTCAATTGCCGGTAGAGGGCATCATCGACCTCGTTTCCCATATCCAGGACAATGCTCGGGTAGTCTTCAAAAAAGACGGTTTCATGGGTATACACGTTCCTCGCCTTAACCCAGTGGTCCTGGATTTCATCCACCACCACATCTGGAATAAAGCGCACTCCTTTTTGAAGAAGACGCTGCCGGGTCAGGTAGAGATCGCCTAAGGGGGCCAGCTCCATGCCGATAAAAAGATCGCTGGTCACCATATCCACCCTTTTGCCCTGATCGGCCAGGACTTCTGCGGTGGCGGTGGCATGATGCCCCCCATTCTCGTCAATAAAAAGGACTCTTTCTTCAACCGGATACCAGCCCTCCAATACGTCCCATACATTGAGCACCGAGGGAGGCCCGTAACGCCCGGGTACGGGGTATTGGATGGGTCTCGATCCCGTGGCTATAATCACCGCATCCGGGTCCAGGCTGTAAACCCGCTCCGGGGTCACCAATTCGCCCGTATAAATGGGAACCCGAAGCTGACCCAATGCATGGCGCAGATAGCGTATAATTTCTTCCAGACCCGCTCTGCCGGCGCCTTTCGCCGCAAGGTTGATCTGACCTCCAATAACGGGCTCCTTTTCATACACTGTTACCTCGTGCCCTTTTTCAGCCGCAGTACGGGCCGCTTCCAGGCCTGCCGGTCCAGCACCCACCACCAGGATCCGCTTGGGGGTTTTGAATTTCCGATCTCCTATCTCCGACTTCCGATTTTCCTCATACCCCACGTCCGGATTCTGGGTGCAGCCAAGAGCTTTGGACTGGTTGATGCGGCCGATGCATCCTTTGTTGTCCCGGACACAATGCCGGATAGCTTGGAGCTCTCCTTCCCGGGCCTTGTTGGGTGCATCCGGATCACAGATCAGCTGGCGAATCAATCCGACCGCGTCAGCACGGCCTTGGGCCAACACCTCCTCGGCCATTTCAGGGAAATCAATCTGGTGACCCGCTATAACCGGAATGCTCACGGCATTATGGATCCTATCGACCTCGCCCAGAGCGAAGCCGGCCGGCGTATACCCGGAGGCCATGGAAAGATGAAGATTATAATAGGTACCTACCGTCACATGGATGAAATCCACTTCTTGGGTGGCTTCCATACTCTTGGCAAACTCCCTGGATTCATCCAGGGTAATGGCCCCCCAAAACCTTTCATCTGCACACAAACCCACCCCAACAGCGAAATCCGGACCCACTGCATTCCGGACGGCGTGGACCACCTCCAGGGGGAAACGCATTCGGTTTTCCGGACTTCCCCCGTACTCATCCTGGCGCAGGTTGCTGAGCGGGGAGAGAAACTGCCGCAGGAGAGATTCAGAGCCCATGTCGATCTCAACACCGTCAAAACCACCGTCTCTGGCCAAAACAGCCGCCCGGGTAAAGGCCTCCGCCACCACGGCCATGTCTTCGGACTCCATGGCCTTGGCCGTCTCCCCAAAAACGATATCCGCTATGGCCGAAGGCCCCCATACCGCATGCCGGGTAATCGCGCCACTGCTTTGAAACCCGTGATGCCTGAGCTGGGCAAAAACCGGGGTGTCAAAGGCGTGAACCGCCTGGGTGAGTCTTACGTAATCCTGAACCACCTCAGAATTGTGGGCCGCAATCATGGCCTCCCAGGGACCGTCCTGGGAATGGATGGAGAGCTCTCCTACGATGATCAGGCCAGTCCCGCCTCGGGCCCTCCGTCGATAGTAGGCCACATGACGCTCATCCAGACGGGCTTGCCGCGCAAAGTTGGTCCGGTGGGCCGGAAAACAGATGCGGTTGGGCAGGGATACGCTACCCAGCGTGAGGGGGGTAAAGAGATGATCAAACACGGCTAAAAGAGCATTTCCTTATTCCGGGGTTCGATATCCGGTGAGCCCCGGTTCAGATTCACCAGGCATTCCGGATCCGGCATGTTGAGATCGTGATAGGTGTGGTAGGCCATAGCGGGACATCCCCCCCGGCAGGACTCAAACCGGGGGCAATCCATGCAGGTCTCTACATTCAAGCTGCGAAGTCTGGAGAAAACCAGAGAATGGTCCCACATATCCTTAAATTCATTCTCTCGGACATTGCCTGCCAAAAAAGGTCTCTCCTGCAAAAACGCGCAAGGATACACGTCCCCTGCCGGCGAAATGCAGCAGGTCATCTTGGCGGCCCCGCACATATCCAGCCCCTTCCTACGCCGGTTCTCCGAGGTGAGACAGAAAAACGAATCCCCGGTGCGCACCAATTCGTGCCCTTCCAGCCACGCGGCAAAGGCCTCCAGTTGTCGGGTATCCGGTGCAAGCCAATCTCGGCTTTCCTTGCCCCTCCCGGAGGGGCGAAACCGGGAAACCCGGAGTTCCGCCCCGAAGTCTTTTGCCAGGGTTCTGAGTTCCTCCAATTGGGGGTAATTGGTCCTGGTCAGGACAGCATTAACGCTAAAATCTACCCCATGGCGTGAGAGGCATTCCAGGGCTTCCAGAATCCGTTTGTAGGATCCTTTGCCCCGAATGGGATCGTTTACTTCGGCCGTGGCCCCGTCCAGACTCACCTGCAGATACAACATTTCCAGTTGAGACAACCTCTTGGCCAGGGAATCATCGATCAATAGGCCGTTGGTGCTCACACAGGTCACCAGCCCTTTTTCATGACAGTAGGCCAAAAGATCCATGAAATCTTCCCGGATAAAGGGCTCCCCGCCGCCGATATTGACCTGGAACACTCGAATCCCGGTCAACGCATCCACAATCTCTCGGCACTCTTTGGCGGACAATTCCTTTTCAGCGCCAGCCCCTGAATCCGAAAGGCAATGAACACAACGAAGATTGCATCTCTGGGTGATCTCCCAGGTGACGTTCACCGGCGCCCGAAGGCCCATCCGGGCCATTTTAGCACTCAAAGATGACCCCCTTTTCTTTCAGTTGAGAAAGGCTCCCTTCCAGGGCCTTGATCGCCTTCTCCGAAGGGAGACCCGCTTTCCCCCGGGCTTTGATCCACTGATCCAGGCTCATCTCTCCCTGAAAAAAAGAGGGATCCAGCAGGGAGCCACAGGAGAGAAAAAAAAGCCGGGGCCCTTTCATGGCATAGAACAGGAGCCCAAAATCTTCCTCTCGAACTTGGGCCCCCGAGGAGAGCCGATACCTGGTTTCTGATAAAGCTGTCATTTTTTTTCCAGCAACCTATTCGACAGGCTCAATAGACACCACAGATACCATCTATGGCCATTTCTTCGATTTCGATCTGTTCGGTTGCAAAAAGGTCTTTTTCTTTCCGGCCAGTCTGATTGTCTTTCTGGTCCTCACTCTCATTATTTTGGTTGGACTTAGAAACCCTGGTCCTTTGGGCCAGGTCAGAGATAATCGGCTCTGCCATAATCTTATTGTTTGAGCTAACCAAAACCCAAGAGTATAGGTTTGCTAATCAAACAGTTCAGGTCGCAAGACCAGACAGGTTCAGGTTCGACTCGTGAGGCTTCAGCCCAGCCCTAAAAAATGAGAGACTAACACGGACCGGCTTTTTTGTCACTTAGGAGGTAACCAGCTCAGGACCGGTAAATCATGCCCTCCGGGCTTATACCAAAGCCGGCCCCTCTGGGGTCGGATTTTTACTTGCTTTTCTTCGTTCTTCATTCTTATCAAAGCCTCCTTACTTTGACAAATTTGTGTTCACGTAGAACCCAGGCCGGGGTGAAATCCGTACCCTATCCCCCTGATGACAACTGGTCCGGAGATTTGACCGTTAATTGAAAAAAAGGTCTTTTTGCTTTCCAGAGGAAGATCCTGGTATTTTTGGGCCAATATCATAGAAACCGGTCAAGGGTCGTACCCTCGGCCACATCCAATTCGTCCTGCTCCACCCCTGCCAGCGTTCTGAAAAAACTTGAAAAGTTTACGATAACCCGCATTTTGACCACTACAAGCCAAGGGTATGAATTACATTTTCCATTCCGCCCAGCCTCTCTAAAGAACTGCGGTTGGGCTTTCCAGTGGCCTCATCCCAATCGATCGCCTTGAAAAAATTGCGGATAAAGTCCTGGTGATCCACAGTCACCCCTTTAAGGGGGCCCTCTGTCTGCGGGGGCTCGCCTACGCAACGTTTAGGGAGCTGGAAGTCGCCTGGTTTCAACCCCTCGCGAAGGTTGAAGGCATGGCGCATATTAAAAATTCTAAGCCCGGCGTTCATCTCCTCCTCTGCACCGAAGTCCCAACCCGTGACAGGCGGTATCAATTTCCAGGCGATATTCTGCACGCCAGTGAAGTCCTTAAATAGTGTCTGAACGAAAACCCCTTTTGCGGACCTTTGGAGCGGCACCCAAGGTTCAGGCTTCGGCACGTTTTGACGCGAGAAATTGCTTTCCTCTACCAAAAAGTGTGCTTCTTAGGCTACCGAAGTCGATTTTTACACCAAAATGAATGAAATTCAGTTTGGCGGGTAGTGTTGGCTATTTGACCTTTTGTCTAATAGCTTAGGGTAGTTAAGATAGAGAATGTGCCATAATCGCGTTCTTTTTCTCCAGACGTTGAAGGCGGTTGAGGTCCCGCTGTTGGAGCACATGACCGATGATCTGAATATTCCGGGCCAGCACGGCCAGACCAACATAGCGCTTGAAGCCATGCAGCCCATGATCCAAACAACGGTCCAAGCCATGATTTTCAAGCGCATTGATGGAAGATTCAACCGCTGAGTGCTTACGGCGGGCGGCTA
The DNA here is from genome assembly GCA_021737785.1 of Deltaproteobacteria bacterium. Classification (NCBI taxonomy): domain Bacteria; kingdom Pseudomonadati; phylum Myxococcota; class Myxococcia; species Deltaproteobacteria bacterium. Next base: position 139 of record JAIPDI010000095.1, on the reverse strand, counting down.
TCCCCCTGTGTCAGAGTAGTTGTCGGATGAAGCAGGAGAGAAGTGGCGACACCCCCGTAGGTGAGCGTAGCGAACCGGAGGGGGTGTCGGAGGCGACCCGCCATCCCCATTTCTCCTCAATACGAACATGAAGCGGGGC
>JAIPDI010000094.1 GCA_021737785.1 Deltaproteobacteria bacterium | reverse complement strand
CCGCGTTAGGAGGAATAGCAAAATGGAGAAAGTTTCTTTGATATTTGACAAGAAGAACTGCATGGGGTGTCATGCCTGCGAGGTCGCCTGCAAGCAGGAACACGGCCTCGGGGTCGGCCCCCGGCTGGTGCGGGTGATCGAAAAATCCCCTGATTATATCCCGGTCTATTGCCATCACTGCGCCAGGCCGCCCTGCAAGGATGCGTGCCCGGTGGATGCGATTACCAGAAATGACCAGGGCATCGTATTGATCAATGCCGACCTGTGCATCGGATGCAGGGAGTGTGTGGAGGCCTGTCCCTTCGGCGCCATGCAGTTCGAGGAACGAACAGAGCTGGCAGTAAAGTGCGATCTCTGCGTGGATCGCCTGGGCCAGGGCCTGAAGACCGCCTGTATGAGCGTCTGCCCCACAGGGTGCATCCATTTCGGCCCTGAGAAAAGCATCGCCTCGGTCTTTGAACACCCGGTGTAGCCGGGGGACCTGCAAGAGCAGCCCGTTACCCTGTTGGCCGGGATATGGGGGAGAACCCGATGCATCGGCATAGGATATTCCCCTTTATCCCGTCTTTCATTTTGCAGATTTTCACGCAGTGTCTCGCCCCCGACATCCCTCTCAGGACCTGTGGCGATACCGGATCAAATTAAGGGCCATCATGGTTGACACCACTGCGTTTTCTTGATTTACCATTTCGCAAAAAGAGAACAACACTCCCCGATCCGGCTTTGTGGTCGATGGTTTCACTTTATGAACAGTGACACGCAACATCAGACTGTCACCGGGCCGGACCGGTTTGAGCCAACGGAGCTCGTCCACTCCCGGGCTACCCAGGCTGGCCTTACCTGCCAAGTAGTTCTCGACAAACAGCCGCATAAACAGACTGGAGGTGTGCCAACCGCTGGCGATCACCCCCCCGTAAACCGTTTCTTTGGCTTTTACCGGGTCGGTATGGAAAACTTGCGGATCAAACTTCTTGCCGAACTCGATAATGTCATTTTCCGTGATAAAGATCGGTCCGAACTCGTGGACATCGCCTTCCACGTAGTCTTCCAAATACCGATCTTCCGGTGGCGTGATAAAATGGGTTTTTGTCATATTGCGTCCCTCATGCAAATCTGGCCGGCCAATGCGGCAGGGGCCCCTCCCTTCCGGCCCGGTACCCTCAAAGCCTAGACCCGGCTTTTTTCCAGAACATCGGCTGAAACAATTCTCATTTCTTCTTGGGATGTTCCCACCCCATGGCCGCTCCTGGACCGGACTTCGGGTGGGGCTATTTCCCGGCGCTGTGTCTCATTGAACCTGAAGCGCCCCTTCTATGTACAACAGACGCCTTGGATCTATCAAGAGAAACAGCGCGGCATGCTGCACATTGGAGGCAGGCATCCCACAGCGGCGACAGGATCACGGCCGAGGCGTTCAGGATATCCCACCGGGTGGAGGTCAATCCCCTGACCACGATATGGTGCAGGGCGCCTACGATATCTTTCGAGATCTCCTTGGCATAATGCATCTTTCACATTCACTGATCTTTTTACCTTTCAAGTTAAATAGTTGCCAGCGTCACATGATTCGCATAATCCGTTCAACCCTCAAAGAAAGGAATAAAAACATCGGCGCCCCTTCTTCTTCCTGCATCAGGTTTTTTCAAGACTTCCGTAGACAATACTGGTCAAGTTCGGTAAATTTTTGTAATATGGGCCAAAGGCCATGTGCAGGAGATCTTCTCCAGGGAATCGGGACTGCGGAAGATGTCCGCTACCCCACAGAGGGCCTTGAAAAACGTCCATAATTGGTTAAATTTTAATTTAAACAACCTGAAATTATTTGGATGATTTATGAAGTCTTGGCAAATTATTGCTGTAAACGCTCTCGCTACGTTTTTGGCCGTAGTCGCGGTGCTAAAGTTCTTTCCTCCGGATACCCCGCCCAATGACATGGGAGAGATCAGGCAAACCTTGAATACACAGATGAAGGGAATAGAAGTGAGGCTCAGCGCCATCGAAGATACCCTCCGAAAGCAACTCCCTGTCGTTCGTTCCTCTTCCGAAGCACCGGGTTCGCACCTGGAAAAGCTTGCTCGACTCGATCAAAAGCTGGGGGTGATCGTGGGAAAGCTCTCCGCTCTCGAGAATGAGATTGTGAATGTTCAGCCGGCCCGGGCGCCTCGGCCCCCGGTCGTCTCCGATCGTTTCCCGACATCGGCCCCCGCAAAAAGGCAGAACCCGATGGCGTGGCTGGATGATCTTCCCGGTGAAAAACGCCGGGAGGTCGATCTTATTTTTGAGGAACATGCCAGGCGTATCCGCGAAAGGCTTCCTGTGGAACCTGACGGGACGCTTCCGAATCGAGAGACCATGAGAAAGGTGATGAAGGAAAGCGATTGGGAGTTGAAGGAGGATTTGAAAGCTGTATTGACCGATGAAGAGTATCAGCGCTTTCTGGACTCCCACCCGAAACTCCGATCAAGGGGCTTGGCGTTACCTGGTGGCAGGCCAGAACTGTTGAGATAATGGCGATGACCCCTGATATTCAGCCACCACGTTAATGATGGACCGGGAAAGGTTCCTTTTCGCCCATTTCCGGGGACTTCCTGAGACCAGCCGCCATGCGGGTGGAGGCGTCATTCCAAGGCGGGTTGCAGGTCAGAGAATAAAGGGGGTGCTCCGGTCGGAAAAATCGGATATAATAAATTATGATTGATCCATGAAGTTTTTTTGGAACCAGAGGAGGGAAGGACATGGCAAGGCAGAGATGTAAAAAAACGATCGGGAAGATAGCGCTCATCGGGATCGTCTTTGGGATGGGCATCGGCTTCAACATGGCACATGCCGGAAACCTGTTTGATGCAGCGGTCAGCGCCACGTACGCTGCCACTTCTCAAGGGGATAGCCAGATGCTCAGTACGGAGGCTTTGTTTTACAACAGCACGGCGACCCTGTACGATGCATATCTGTACATGGCTGACGCTGAGGCATATGCCGATGACGCCAGTTATTATGCATGGCTTTCCAGTGGAGATTGGTGGGGCTATTATGCCTGGACTTATGCGGATGAGGCCTATTACTGGTTCGGTTTAGCTGCAGATAATGCCTATTACGCGTGGACTTATGGCGATCTGTACTATACTTATTTCGCCCTTTACTATGGGGGTTTAGGGAGTTATCATAATGCCTATGCTGAAGCCTACGCGGGGATCGGCTCTTACGGGGGTGACTATTAGTTCGTCCTTTTAGGCCCTTATTCCCCGGTCTTCTGTCATGAAAAACGAGAAAATATGGCCATCCTTCCTTTGCACGCTTAGCCTTCCGTCATTCCGGCACGATTCCAGCCGGAATCCAGAAATACGGCGGACTGGATTCCGGCCAAGGGCATGCCGGAATGACGGGACAGCACACAGCCGTTTTGGTTGCGGTTATCCGCTTTAGTCCTGATGGCGCCCCAAGACGTCGGTCTCCGAAGGCATTTATTCCAGCGTAAAAAACATGGCTTTTCAGGGCCGGGTCAGAGTTCTTTGGCCCTGCCGGAACAAATGCTCAGGTTGGTGTAACGGCGCTCATATCTTTCCTCTGCCTGCATGCGCATAACCTACCTCAGGCCTGGACCCTCGGGTTGAGCACACGGATTGCATCCGTGCCATAGAAATTAACAGGGCTGCCGGTGTGGTCAACCACGGTGATGCTCGAAATGTCCCCTTCAGCTTCTCCGGTCCCCCCCTTCCCGGTCGCCTCGGCAAAACGCCTTGCCAGCTCCCAGGCCATGACGTCTGAGGTGAGGAACGCTTCCCCCTCGGAGGGGAAGGTATCGGAGATCCATTGATCCCCCTGTCGTCGCTCGAAGCGCACACGGAATCCTTTGGGTCTCTGAATCCATCCGTTGGCGATCATTTTCATTGCTTCTTTCAAATCCATTTTCTGATCCCTCATATGATGCTTATTATTGAATAACGGATACTCGTTACTGGATATTTCTTGCGTACCGGTCGTTTGAGGTTTCCCGTTGGCAACGCTCGTCAGCGGTTTTCTCTGCCTTCAACCGACCAGGTCCTCCACCTCCATGCGGTCCTCTGAAGCCCCCTGGATATGAACGAGACGTCTCGGCATGGCGAAACCGATCCCTTCATGGTCGAAACGGAATTTGATCTTTTCAAGCAGGTCGCAACGCGTGCGCCAGTAATCGATGTTTTTGACCCAGGACCAGGCGGCCAGTTGTACACCCCCCACGGTCAGGTCGATGACAAAAACCCTGGCGGGCGGGGCCTTGAGGATTCTCGGATCTTCCGCCAGGATCTCCGACAGAACCGCCTTGGCCTTGAGGAGGTCCTCTCCATATCCGATGGGGAAATCGATCCTGATCTGCCGATTGGGGATGAGATGATAGTTGATCAGATAATCGTTGAGCACCTTGCTGTGGGGAACGAATACGGTCTTGCCGTCAAAGGTCCGGATGCGCGTATTCATGAGGGTCGTGCCCTCTACTTTCCCAAGAAGCGTACCGGTCTTGATGGTATTTCCCACCTTGAAGGGAAGGGTAGGCATCAGCGGTCTGAAGATGACCACAAGACCGATGAGGATCAGTGAAACGGCGATGATAACGCGTCCGATCACCATGGCCTCCAGACCGAGGAATCGTGCGGCCATGGCCACAAAAAGAGTGACGATCAGGATAAAGAGGACATTGACCACTACCGAAAGGGTGGCCTCCTTCAGGTTCAATCTTCGAAGGATCAGTCTGGCGTACTTCAGGATCAGTTTGGCAAGCACCAGACCAACCACCAGAATGATGAGCGCGCGAATGATACCCGGACCGTAGAGGGTCACCATATCACTCGCCTCTCTCAGCTTTTGAAGTTCAGCTTCCATCGCATTCATGCTCGTTTACTCCTTTATGCAATTCAAGTGGGCAGCGGGATGCTCTTTCAAAATTTTAAAAGAGGTCCCGCCGCCCACATGGGTTTGCTGCTATTTATACAGCTACCGCGGAGCTGTCGGGCGGGGTGGTCTTCGCCGTCCCAACCAGCGTGATGTTGGGCTATTTAGGCATTTACATGAATAGCTTCTGCATGTAGTTTCAAGCCAAGAGCGCCAACAACCTTAAGTATTGTGTCAAACCCGGGGGTGCGTTCTCCTGAGAGGGCCTTGTAAAGGCTTTCGCGGGACAAACCTGCGTCACGCGCCACCTGTGTCATGCCCTTTGCACGGGCAATATCTCCTAGTGCTTTTGCGATAAAAGCGGCGTCCCCATTCGCCTCTTCCAAGCAGGCTTCAAGGTATGCCGCCATTTCCTCTGGGGTACGAAGGTGTTCTGCCACATCGTATTTGCTGGTTTTTGTCTTTGCCATGGGTTTTCTCCTATAAATTATGAGATAGACGAAAGGCGGTTTTGATGTCCTTAGACCGGCCCTTTTTGTCACCGCCAGCCAATAGGATGATCACCTTTTGGCTTTACGTCCTCTGGGTTTCCTGCGGCTAACCTTTCGATCCGCACAAGGATACGAGCACGAGCACGGATGTCTTGTAACCCATCGATCCATTTGGCAAAAGTTTCAGTCTTGCAGATTTCGATCATGATATTGTAGCCATCGGGCTACAGATGTCAAGGAATTTGTCAAATACGGTGAGACCCCGGATAATCCAGTCTTGCCTGCCTGGGCATACCTCTTTACCACCTTTACCCATTCAAATTCGCTGCACAGGTACCACAGAATGTCCCCAAGACCTCGGGGCGGGCATGGCACGGCAATGCAGCCCTCAGAATTCGGCCAAGAACCGATTCGTAAGAGAAGCATCCTGTGTGTGTTTCCATAGCGAAAAAAGTCAAAATTTCCTATTGACCGGAAAGTTCATCATACTATATACTGTGTATATATAAAGTTTGTATATATTATCATCGCAAGCGGGAGGCATATGTCTTTAAAATATTCAATCCTGGGATTGCTCCAATACAGGGATATGCATGGTTATCAAATCAAGAAAACCATAGAAGACCAATTCGGGCACATGTGGACCATCAACTATGGTCAGATCTATCCCAACCTGAAAAAGCTCAAGGACGAAGGCCTCGTGACCATGATCGAAGACGCGAATCATGGCCAAAAAGGGCCCAGCCGAAAAATGTACTCCATCACCGACAAGGGGAATCAGGTCTTTCTTGAATGGCTGGAGCGCCTGCCCGAAAAAAATATGATTCTCAGGGATCCCTTTCTCATGCGCTTTGTCTTCTTTGGCTTTGGAGACAAGAAACGTTCCATTGAAATCGTTGAAGACCAGATAACTCTCTATAAGGCCCAGATGAAAAAGAGGCGGGAGAATCTTGAGCGTCTGCAGCATCATGATATCTACGTCCGTCTGATGGCCGAGTTGGGGGTCAGTATGAACGAACTGCTTTTGGAGTGGCTTGAGCGATCGCGTAAAGAGATAGGAAAGTCAATGAAAGACCCAACCGCATCCAGTTCACGCCGTTTATGGA
>JAIPDI010000093.1 GCA_021737785.1 Deltaproteobacteria bacterium | reverse complement strand
AAACACGGTTTTCATGTCCAGTAACATGATCTAACCCCTTAAAAGAACCTTTCCAAGCGCTTCCTTCACGTCTTTCATCGCGAATGGCTTGGCCATGGCGCCCTTGAACCCGTAATCCTTAAAGTTGGCCATGACCGGATCATTGAAATACCCGCTGCAGACAATCGCCCCGACGTTTGGGTCCATCTTGAGCAGTTCCTTGATCACCTGGTCTCCACCCATCCCCCCTTTGATGGTCAGGTCCAGGATGACGGCATCAAAGGGTTCTCCCGAATCCATCTGCCGCTGGTAGGCTTCAATGGCCCCCGGGCCATCCTTGGCCGTCACCACTTCGCATCCAAAAAGCCGGCTCAGTATCTTTACGGCCAACTTTCTCAGGCTTTCCTCGTCGTCCATCACCAGAACCCGCTGGATTGACGATTGTTGATTGCCTGCCCCGTGCAACGCCTGCCCCGTGAAACGTGGAACCTGTTTCTCTGGGGCGGCGCCTGCTTCACTGGGGCCCTCTGCGCGTTCAGCCTGCAAATAAATGGAAACCGTGGTTCCTCCCCCGGGGACCGTGTCCACGGCAATATATCCCCCGTGCTTCTGCACAATGGCATGAGCCGTGGCCAGCCCCAGGCCCATGCCTTTCTGAACGCCCATGGGCTTGGTGGAGAAGTAGGGGTCAAATATCTTGCCCAGGTCCTGTGCCGGAATCCCTTTACCCTGGTCTCCAATGGTGGCCTTGACATAATCGCCGGGCACCAGGGGAAGCGCAAGATCTTCATCCCCATCCTCCACATGAAGGTTCTCTGCGCGAATGGTGAGGGTTCCGCCGTCCGGCATGGCCTCCACGGCATTGGTTAAGACATTCCGGAAAACCGAACCCATCTTATAGGGGTCATAGGGCACGGGCCATAAATCGTCGGGGATGAGCGTGTTCAGAGAAATCCCGCTGTCGGCCGGAACGACATTGGCCGAGTCCGCCAGGAGTGGCTTCAGGGAGCCGACCTCCTTCACCGGCGCACCGCCTCTGGAAAGGGCAATAAGTTCATGGGTGAGATCTCTCACTCTTTTAACGGCCTTGTCCGCCTCTTTGAGAAAATCCGCCTGATCAGATCCGGATGGGGCTTCCAGTGCGGCCAGCGCGAGGTTGCCCATGATAATGGATACCAGGTTATTGTAGTCGTGGGCAATGCCACCGGTCAGTGTCGCAATGGCTTCCGTCTTTTGGGCCCGAAGGAGTTGAGTCTGGAGGCGTCTGGATTCGGTCACGTCGTGAACATTCATGATAAACCCTGAGACAATCGGATGATGAAGGAGGTTCCTGCCCAGTCCTTCGACGACGCGCTCCGAGCCATCTTTGTGAAAAACGCGGAATGAATTGGGGATTTCGGTCTCTTCCGTTTGGACGGCCTGAGCGAAATCCAGCATGGCCCGCTGAATGTCATCCGGATGGATAAAATCGAATACACCTTTTCCAATCAGTACTTGAGGACCATATCCCAGGAAACGCTCCACCGAAGGGCTCGCGTAGGTAATGCTACCCTTCTCGTCAACAATCAGGATCATGTCGGAAGCGTTCTCGGTGATCTCTCTGAAATACGTTTCGCTCTCGCGCAACGCCGCCTCAGCCTTCTTGCGATTCACCATGTCCTGCATCCAGTGACGCAGGTCACAGGCGGCGGGGTCCATTCCCAGGAGATTGGATGGCGGAATGTAGTGGGGGTTTTCGTAGATCTCGGCGCCGATCACGGCCAGGGGATGGGTTCGAAGGACGTCGAGGAGGAGGTCAGGGGCGAATCGGCGCATGTCGTACTGGCACAGGGCCAGGCAACGGCTTCCGGGGAAGAAATCGTTGAGCAGGGCCTCATATTCAATGAGCCGGTCGGACCCGGGCAGGTCCCTCACGGCCCAGGTCATTTCCCCGGTGACCCGGAGCGCCCCATAGCCCTGGGACAGGGCCTGTTCCGTCTCGGCCCGAAGCAGGGCAATCATCTCCCCCGGATCAAAGGTCCCTCCACGCAGGTAAGCCTCCCGGGCCGTCAGGATGTTCAACTGACCCCGCCCCAGGTATGGTCCCACATCCACGCTCTCTGCGCGCAGGTATTCCATGACCGTTTCAGCGGTTCCGGCATCGGCGATATACAGGACCTTTTCGTTTTGGTCCAGACCCTGCCGGAGAAACGGGGTGAGCATGGGCCGGCGCTGGTCGTCGGTTTCATACAGGCAGCAGATGTGGTCCCCGGGCTTGAGGGTAGCGATTCCGTTGACATCCGGCTGTTCGGTTTCCATCACAATCCTCCTTTTTGTGGAGCCCCCTGGCCGCGGTTTTTGCCGATCCGCTATCTCGAAATGTGATTTTCATGGGGTCCCTGGTATCGCCATTACCGCACGGAGCACCCTGGCCAGTTCCTTGAAGTCAAAGGGCTTGGCCAGACTGCCTTTAAACCCGTATTCCTGAAAATCGGCCATTACCGGATCATCAGAATAACCGCTGGAGACGATGGCCTTTATCTCCGGATCTATCTCTATCAATTTCTTGATGGCCTGCTTTCCACCCATTCCGCCCGGAATAGTCAGGTCCAGGATGACGGCATCGTAGGGCTCCTTGGAGTTCTTGGCTTCTTTTACCATCTGAATCGCCTCAACGCCGTCTTTTGCAAATTCCGGCTCATAACCGAACTGATCCAGTATCTTCGCGAGCATTCTTCTTAACGGGGCCTCGTCGTCCATCACCAGAACCTTGCCCTTGCCGGTCAGTAGCTTGTCTTCTTCTTTTTGCGGAACTGCTTTTTCAGAAGCAGGCAGATAGATATGAAATGTTGTGCCCCGCCCTAACGCCGATTCAACCGTAATGCACCCGTCATGCTTATGAATGACGGAATGGGTGGTGGCAAGCCCGAGGCCGCTCCCCGCCTGCTTGGTCGTGAAATAGGGATCGAATATCTTTGAAAGATGGTCTTGCCCAATACCTGTCCCCTGGTCCTTGATGGATATTTTGACATACTTGCCCTTCTTGAGTGGCAGGTCATGCCTCTTCTCGATCGTCAGATTCTCCGCCGCGACCCGGATGATCCCCCCATCCGGCATGGCCTGATCCGCGTTGATAACCACGTTGTGGATCACCTGACTGATCTGCCCGATGTCCACTTCAACCGCCCAGAGGTCGTCTGCCATTGAAAACTCACAGTTGGACTTGGCCCCTCGCAGTATGAAGCGGCAACTTTCCTTGATAAGATCCCCGATGGAACCGGTCTCCTTTACCGGCGCGCCTCCCTTGGCAAAGGTCAACAGTTGCTTGGTCAGTCCCTGGGCCCGTGTGGAGGCAGTCAAGGCTTCGTTCATCAAGCCAAAATTCTCGTCGTCCCGGGGCATCTGATACTGGACCAATGAAATATTGCCGATGATCGTTGTCAGAATGTTGTTGAAATCATGGGCGATGCCGCCGGCCAGCACCCCGAGGGACTCCAGCTTCTGGTTTCTGTTTAGTTCTTCCTCCACCCTGACCCTGTCCGTAATGTCACGGAATACCAGGACCACACCGGCCACATCGTTGTTCCCATCCCGAATGGGAGCGGCGCTGTCCGCGATGATCCGTTCGGTTCCGTCACGGCATATGAGGATCGTGTGGTTGGCCAGGCCGACCACGGTTCCAGCCCTCAAAACAGTTTCCACAGAGGACTCGCACACTTCACGGGTATCTTCATTGATGATGTGAAAGACATGGCCCAAGGGCAACCCCTGGGCTTCCTCCTGGCGCCAGCCGGTCAGCTCTTCCGCCATTTGGTTGATCAGCGCCACCTTTCCCTCAAGATCCGTGGTAATCACGCCGTCGCCGATGGAACGAAGGGTAATCCTGAACCTTTCTTTCTCATATACCAGTTCCTTTTGGGCTTGTTTTTGTTCTGTAATATCCGCGATAATGGTGGCGAACCGCATTTCCTGAGGGCTGTACGCCAGCACCGAAAACCACTTTCCCATGGATTCGGCGTAGTGTTCAAATTGCGTTTGCCGACCGGTGAGAGCAACCTTTCCGTAACGGCCGATCCAGTCGGCAGCCTCTTTTTCGATGCCTGGCACAACTTCAGTCACCTTCCTGCCGATGATCTCATTTCGGCTTAACCCCGTCAATCGCTCGAAAGCGGGATTGGCCTCCAGAAACACGTAGTCCACCGGTTTCCCCGCCTGGTCCAGGACGATCTCATGGAGGGCGAAGCCGTTGACCATATGATCAAATAGCAGACGATACCTGGCCTCACTCTCCTCCAGCGCCCCATCGAGCCGTTTGTGATCGACGATGTTCCACACAACATCCGCCAGGAAGGAAACGATTTCGACATCTTCCGGGGTATAGTCGGTGGCCTTGTTCCCCACACCCAAGATGCCCACGACACGACCGGCCCTCATGATGGGCACGACCAGCTCCCGAACAACCACGGCGTGTCCCTCGGGCATGCCTTTCCGGTGGGGCAGGGATGCGTAGTCATTGTGGATCACCGGCCGGCGTTCGCGCAGGCAGTCCGCCCACACCCCGGCCCGGTCGATCCCGTAATGCATTCCTTTTCCCTCGGCCCTGCAGAATTCCTTGAGCGTCCGTGTGGACCACGCCTGGAGGGAAAGGGTTTTTTGGTCGCTTTCCACAAAATGAAAAAACCCGATGGGGCTTTCGGCCCATGCGCACACTTCATCGAGGCTTTTCCGGAGAAAGGCTTCAAGCGTATGGGACAAAGCGCTTTCGTGGAGACGCAGACGAAGACTGAGTAGGTCTTTATCTCTTGGATTGGAGATCAAGGTGTCTTTTTTCATCATAAATTACCTCACGAATCTATTCGTTGCCCGCATTCAGCACCTTACACATACGTGTATCCTTGCCAGTGGGGGAGCATGTCAGGAACACGGATAGGCATTCCCACCGCTGCCACTGAATGGTCATTCCCTGCCATGGATTCGTCATTCGGTGTGATACAGGGTTGGGGGACGTCCTTCGTTTAGGGAGAAGGGGAATAAGAGAGAGAGAGAGAGAGAGAGAGAGAGAGAGAGCAAAAAATGCGCCATCAGATGGTCGGTCATGCCGGTGCACCTCAGGAAGTGTTGATCGACGGACCGCTCACAACACCCGGGCAAGCCGGCGAAAAAGAACCGATCGGGGGTAAGGTTGTTGGGATAGGTCTGCTCTTTTCAAATAAAAGCATAGATGCAACGTATTGGGAAGTCAAGGAAAAATGCGTAGGCCGTTTTCATGTGGGGACGTCCCCTTCACTTCACTCCCGACCTCTGTCCCTTCTCTGCGTCTCTGAGCGGGAAATATTAAGGTTACAAAAGAAGCTGCGTCCCCTTTTATTCCCCCAATACCCTTGACATGGCGGCAAAAAGTGATATCGTACCATCCATGAACCGCAAAAACCGCAAGACCCTGGCCGCAGTTTTTACCGATCCGCTATCTGGAAATATTGAATGGTCAAAGATCGAGGGCTTATTCAGGGCCGTGGGCTGTGACATTATCGAAGGCAGCGGTTCCAGAATCACCGTTTTACATCAGGGCCGAAAGGCGGCCTTTCACCGCCCGCATCCCGGCAAGGATGCTTTGCGATACCGTGTTGGCGCAGCCCGGGATTTTCTTAAAATGATAGGAGTTACGCCATGAACAACGCCATGACCTATAAAGGCTATACCGCTCGCATCGAGTTCGACGCCGTGGACCGTATCTTTTTTGGCCGTCTATCAGGCATACGAGATATTATCACATTTCACGGCGAGACCGTGGACGAACTCGAAACAGCTTTCAAACAGGCGGTCGACGACTATCTTGCCACCTGTGCCAAACTGGGAGATGCGCCGAACAAGCCCTATTCCGGAAAACTGACATTACGGGTTCCACCGGGCGTACACGCCGCAATCGCCACGGCAGCCGAAAGCAGCGGCAAAAGCCTCAATAAATGGGTTGCGGATACGTTGTATCAGGCCACCCAAGCACCATAACCACCGTCTGAACGTGGTGTCATAAGTGTCAAATCTTGAGTCATGTGGGGACGCTTCACTTCACATCCGACTTCTGTCTTTTCCCTCCGACCTCAGACATCTGACCTCTGTCCCTTCTCTGCGTCTCCGCGTCTCTGCGCGAGAAATAATTAAGGTTACAAAAGAAGCTGCGTCCCCTTTTAGCCGCGCCACAAAGAGCTTGGCGGCCTTTCCCTTGAAGCCGTAAGCCCTGAAATGGGCCAGGACCGGTGAAAGGATAGGCCCATCCGTGGTTTTTGTCAACAAGGGATACGCGGGCGTGGCAATTCAGGAAGTCTTATCCTGCCTCGAACCTCTAAACCTGCCGGGAGAATATTATAGAGGATGGCGCGCGTGAACTGATCGATCGTCTAATACAGGGTTGATTATTTATTTCAGCACTGCTAAGTTTTTTCCGGGATTTTGACGAATCAATTGGCGAGAAGCGAACCATGGCACTACGATTGATTGAATTTTTGCTGGCGGAACACAGCCGCAGCAACCAGTTGGACAAATCATTGCGGGAGCTGGAGGCGATCGATAGCTGGCGGTTGGCAACCGTGGACGGAAGGACGTTGGTTCGCGTGCTGGCTGAGGCCGATCATGCGGAAAGCATTATCGAAACGTTGGAGGGACGTTTTTCTCGCCATGAAGGTTTTCG
>JAIPDI010000092.1 GCA_021737785.1 Deltaproteobacteria bacterium | reverse complement strand
GATCACCCGCACCAGCCGGGGGCCGACCCCGAGGCCGTGTTCCTGCTTGCAGGCGACCTCGCAGGCATGACACCCCATGCAGTTCTTCTTGTCAAATATCAAAGAAACTTTCTCCATTTTGCTATTCCTCCTAACGCGGCCTGACAGCCGCAACCAAAAAAATATCGGTGCAAATCCCGGGAATTCAGTGCTGGGTCTGTTGCGATCCTGAACCTGCTCCGTGAAACTGTTGCAGACGACCGGGAAGCGCATTTCACCGGGGTCTTTGCTCCAGGATCAGAACCAACCCGCCGGGACCTTATCGCATCCTTCGCACTTGGCAGTGAAACAGGATTTCTCCGCAAATTGTCCCGCGAGGCGGGACTGCAAACAGGGGCTATCGGTCTTCACAGCGGGATATGTTGCACAAGAGGACCCTCAGATTGGTCGCCCCCATGACCGGATCCATGGATTCGTGGGAATTATCGGTCAGGATATTGATGTTGGACATATCCCAGCCGTGGTCAGGGTCCTTGATCTCCGGATACCACCACCCATGTTCGGCCACCACCACCCGGGGATCGATCCCGTTGTTCAGCTTGGCCCGCTCTTTGACCCTCCCCCGGGGCGATTCCAGCCAGACCCAGTCTCCCTCCTGGATGCCGTGCCTGTTTGCGGTATCCGGATGGATTTCCACGATCGGATCGGGCCGGATCTCCCTCAACCACGGGATCTGCCGGTTGGCGGTATGGAAAAAGGTGGGCGTCCTCAATCCGGTGTTGAGGATATAGGGATACTTTTCCGTCAGATCCGGCCTGGAGACCGGGCTTTCGGGCAGTTCGGTATATTTTGGGAGGGGATCGTGCCCCCACCCCTCTATGATGGTGGAGTAGAGTTCCACCTTTCGGGTGGGCGTTGAGAACCCCTTTTCCTTGTATTTATAAAATTTGGGCGTTCCATGGAGATAGCCTTTCTCCTTGAAGTTCTCCCAGGTGAGACCTGCCGGTTCCAGCAGCCAGTCCAGGGAATCCTCCACCGTGTCCCACCACTGCTGGCCCATCCGCTTGCCCAGTTCCATGAAAATCTTGTGGTCCTGCCAGCATTCCCCGATCTCCACCACCTTCTGTCTCGCCAGTACATAACCATGGAATTTCCAGTTGTCGGCCACATGATTCTGTTCGAGCCAGGTGCCGGCAGGGAGGAAGATGTCCGCCAGTTCGGCGGTCGGGGTCATGAAAAAATCCGAAACCGCGAGGAAGTCCAGCTTGGATAGGGCCTCGTACACCTCTCTGGCATTGGCCCGGGAGATGACCGGGTTGGTTCCCACCAGATATCCCGCCTTGACCGGATAGGGCTTGCCCTTGAGAATGGCGTCCCAGACGCACTTGGGCGTCACAATGGTCATCCGGGAGGCCAGTTTGTATTGCTCGCCCCCAAGCTGTTTGGCCCGCTGCTCCTTGGACAGGGATTTGTGAGAGGAGAATTCGGAAATGGACCGGGTTCCAGGCGGCTGATGAAACACATTCCCGCCGGGGGCATCCAGGTTCCCTGTGATTGCCATCAGACCTACGGCGGCGCGGGTGTAATCGGTGCAGTTGTTGCTCTGCTCAGTGGGCACCCCCCAGTGGATCCCGGCCGGCTTGGTGGTGGCGTACAGCCTGGCTGCCCTGCGGATCAGATCCTGTTTCACCCAGGTGATCTCTTCCACCCGGTCGAGGGGATAATCGGTTTTTACCCTCTCCACAAACGCGTCCCAGCCGTGAACGTACTGGGATACGAATTCCTGGTCGTACAGCCTTTCTTCAATGATCACGTGATGCAATCCCATGGCCAGTGCCGCATCCGTTCCCGGCCGCAACTGGAGCCACAGGTCGGCCTTTTTGGTGAGAAAACTCTTTCTCGGGTCGATAACGATCAGCTTGGCCCCATTTTGATAGGCCCGCCAGAAGTTCGCCCCCTTGTATTCGTCCGGATTGGTCCAGAGGGGATTACAGGCCCACATGACGATGCACTTGGGATTGTTTTCATAATCAATGGCCGGATGCCTGCCGCAGGTGGTCAGGGTGGCGCCGATCCGGGAGAGATAACACATATGCCCGGCAGTGATCATGTTGGGCGTGCCCAGCAGGTTGCCGAACCGGGAAAAATGACTCTCGAAGTCCCGGCCGGTCCCCTGTCCGATCACAATGGCCTCGGCCCCGAATTGTTCTTTCACCTGCGTAAATTTTTCCGTGACCGTATCCAGTGCCTCATCCCAGGAGATCCTCTCCCAGCCTTTCCCGGTCTTCTTCATGGGGTGAAGGACCCTGTCCGGATGGTAGGCCAGTTGGGTGATGGCCAGCCCCTTGGAACACATGGATCCATGGCTGATGGGCGAATCCGGATCGCCTTCCACCTTGATCGCCTTTCCGTTTTTCACATGGGCGATGACGCCGCATCCCCCGTGACAGCTTCGACAAACCGTTCGTATCTTCCTGATTTCTTCCATTCAAACCTCCTGATGTTTCAAATCGATGATTGCGCAAAGGGCGCTCTGATTATGTGTCCAGCCTTCCTTCCCGAAAGGCCCGCGTATAGGCCTGGCACCAGGGATCCTGGTCCAGGAGGACCTGGGCGGCCTTCAGGGCGCTCATCAGCCCTCTGTCCGAAGGATCCAGGATGGCCGCATCAAGACCCGCCTTCAGGGCCAGTATGAGAAAGGCCCTGTTCACCAGCGGGCGCCTTGGGAGCCCGAAGGAGATATTGGAGAGGCCGCTGATAATGTGGACCCCGTCCAGTTCGCGCCGGATCCCGTCAATGGCCTCCAGGGCCATTATTCCTACATGGGAATTGGCGCTGACCGCCTGGATTACAGGATCCAGGTAGATGTTTTCCCGATTGACGCCCAGACCCTCCAGATAGGAGACCAGCCGGACGGCATTCTCCACTGTCTGTCCCGCGCTCTTGGGAATCCCCTGATCGTCCATGCAGAGGGCCACGATATCGCACGGCCTCTTCTGAATAACCGGGGTCATGGTCTCCAGCCGGGACCTTTCGCCGGTGGTGGAGTTGAGCATGGGCGGAAGCCCGACCTTATCCAGAACCATATTCATGACATTCGGATCGGCACTGTCGATACAGAGCCGGACCTCCGGAAAATCGCCCTGGATCACCTCCATCAGCCAGAGCAGGTCATCCGCTTCGGAATCCCTCCGGGATCCGGCATTGACGTCGATCAGGTCGGCGCCCCCGTCTATCTGCAGGCGCACCTCCCTCTGAATGGCGGCCGCGTTCCTGCTGTTTACGGCCTCGTTGACGGCATGACGACTGGTATTGATCCTCTCGCCCACAATCAGCATGCACCCACTCCTAACCCGGACACGCCGGCACCGAAAACAATTTCTCACAGAGACGCAGAGACGCAGGGCATTTTTGTGACAGGACCTTCCCTCTCCAAGCTATAAACCCAATGAACCCAACAAACCCAGGCCTCTCTACCCATATACCCCGTATTCTCTGGTGACGTCCACCATGGCCTTTACATTTTCCGGTTTTGCTTCATCAAAAAACGCCCCGTTGCCCATGACATAGCCGCCGCCTTCGCCGGCGGTGTCGATGAGCTTTTTGACGCAATCCCGGATGTCGTCGGGTGTGCCCAGCTTCAACAGGGAGGAGGGGACGTTGCCCAGAAGGCAGAGGGTCTCGCCCACCGTCTCCTTGGCCGCGGCCATATCGGTCTGATCGAACATCCACAAGGTTTTCCCTTTCGGGAGTTCGGTAAGATACTTTAACCGTGTATTGTAGCCCCCCTCTGCCGCGGGCAACGGAATACATCCCCCCTCGATCAATCCCAGCATCACCTGTTTGAAGGTGGGCCAATAAAACCTTTTATATTGCTCATCCGAGAGAAAACCGTCCGCACCCTTGTGAAGCGGCATGAAGATGAACGGCTTGCCGGTCTGTTGGGCCGCGCCCAGCCCCAGTCCGATCATGATCGGGGTCAGGGCCTCCACGGCCTTGAGAACCTTATCGGGTTGCCGGTACATGTCGAGCATGATCCCTTTGGTGCCCCGGAGGGTGTCGCCGAGTACATCAAAAGGCGCCTTGCTGAATCCTCCGAAGATACCGGGAAACCCGAGGGATGCCATCTCCACGTCGATCCCGCCCACGGCCATGGCCCATTTCAGGGCCTCGGCCCCTGCCTCAAAAAGGGCCTTGTAGGCCTCTTGAACCGGGGGGAGGCCGAAGGGGATGAAATTGAATGCAACCCCGTACATCTCCAGTATGCCGGTGAGGGGGGGAAGCATACTCCAGGGTGCCAGTTTTCCGAATACGCGCGGCAGGTAAAAATTTCTGAAGTAAAAGGAGGGGTCGGCCAGCAGGAGATCATATTCCTCCGCCTTCATGTACTCCCCTTCGTTGCACTGGTAGCTGTGCTCGGGGGCCACCCCGTGGCCCGGCCAGGAGTAGAGCTTGTAGTCCAGGATCTCGTAGAACTTTCCAGGCCCGGGCCCTGCAGCCCCCATGGTGATGTCCGGCTCGAAGTCCAGGACGAACTTCTTATATCCTGCGACACATTTCTCATAATCATACATGGCCTCTTCAACGGTCATCCCGGCATATGTGTAAGGGAACATACTGGGGAACAGGGCCACCGGGACCCTGTCAGGAGGCCTTTTCATTTGAATGGCATCCTTTAACCGGTTGATGCGGCCCGCATAGGCGGCCTCTGCTTCGGGGCTCTGGAATTTGAGATCATTCCCCTCCGGATCCTTGGGCGCAAGCAGCTTCTGAAACTGGGCCTCCTGCTTTTCATCTGCGGACATCTCTTCCCATTTCTTTTCCATGGCTTTATCCTCCTATCCAGCGCCGGGCGAGTGCCACTGCCTCGATGGCGTCTTTACCATAGGCATCCGCACCGGTAAACCGTCTGACCTGCTCGTCAATCTGGCCGCCTCCGATCATGATCTTCACATCGTCCCGCAGCCCTGCTTCCCGGATGGCCTCAACGGTCTCTTTCATGGCATCAAAGGCCAGGGTCAAGAATCCGCTCAGGCCGACCACGGTGCTGCCGGTCTCCTTGAGGGCGTCCACAAATTTCTGAATCGGCACATCAATGCCCAGATCCGTGACCTCGAATCCGCTCACATCCAGCATAAAGACCACCAGGTCCTTTCCGATGTCATGGATATCGCCCTTCACGGTCCCCATGACGACCTTCCCGATCTTTTTGGATTCGCCCCGGGTCTTGAGATGTGGCTCCAGCAGGGCCACGATGCGTTTGAGGATCTCTCCTGAAAAGACCAGATCCGGGATAAAATAGTCTGAGTCGGCAAACCGCTCGCCCACGATTGCCATCCCTTCCTTGGCGCCCGCCAACAGGTCCAACGGATCGCGTCCCTGTTCCAGGGCCTTTTCCACATACGCCAGGGCCTCCGCCTCCTTCAAATCCGCCAACAGTCTTGCAAGTTCTTCAGCCATAATGTTCCGCTCCTTAATCTTTTATGATGGAAATGGCGATCTCTTATTCCCAGATATATCGGGAAACCGGGGCATCCGGGTCTGCGGTCCATTCCTGGGCCGAACCGTCATATATTTTCACGTTTTGATATCCCAGCACCTCGTGGAGCGCAAACCATGCCGCGGCCCCATATCCTCCCACGCCGCAGTAGACAATAATCTCCCTGGAAGGATCATCTCCCATAACCCCGGCGGCCGTCTCCCTTATCTCGTCGGCGGGTTTATACACGCCCTCGTCCGTCCACATCCAGGGAACGGGCCAGCACGTTGCGCCCGGAATATGACCTCCCCTCGTGCAAAAAGGCTCCTTTACCACACCAAAATAGACGTCAGGGGTCCTTGCATCCACGAGAATGCATTTTCCCATCTTCTCTGCCACCTCCTTCTTTGAAACAAACATCGCCTTGTTCATTTCGCCTGTGTACGTTACAGGCGTCGGCTTGGACGGGGCGTCCGATGTCGGTCTTTTTTCCTTGACCCATTTGTCATACCCCCCACTCAGGACAGAGGCGTTTCGCACCCCTGCATATATGAGCATATCCGCTACCCTGACCGTATCGGCGAGGGGATACGGGTGATCCGCCCGGTTTACCACAACCACCCTGGAATTTTGATCGATCCCGGCCGAGCCGATTGTCCGGCAGAGCGCTGCATCATCCGGCACCTCCAGGAGAAGGCCATCCCTTTCAACGACCCAAAAGGGCATCGGAACATGCACGGCATCGGGGATATGTCCCGCAGAGTAGCCTTTGTCGTCTCGAATATCGACGATAACCAATGCCGCATCGTTCAGGTGTTGGGCCAGCCAATCCGTGGTCACAATAGGGGGCGTTGATCTCAGCATGTTATCAGATCCTTTCTGCCCGGAAGGGGCAGCAGACGGCGTCCCCAGGCTGACGACCAGGATCAATAAGAGTGAGCACACGCCGACAGGGCAAGCCGGAAACAAGATGGATTTCCTTTTCATTTTCAGCTACCTCCTTTTCGCGGTTGTTGTCAATTGACGAAAATATCATGTGTCCGTTTTTTTCCTGAAAAGGCAATCCCCTGCTGTCACAATGCGTGGGGATCTCTTTGCAAGAGCCGCAGAAATTTAATAAAGTTCCCGGGAACGGCAGCAATGACTTTAAAACCATTTCGTTACAGCCCCTGGAATTGCCTTACATATGACGTTTATTCTTTCTGCCTTTCCACGACAGGTATTCAAAGCCCTGGGGCGGTCGCCGAGCGTCAGATAGCCATTTTAATGCAGCTCTTGCAAAGAGATCCCCACGCGATCCGCTGTCACAGGAGCCTGCAGGAACCAATAGAGTTCCCGGGAACGGCAGCATGACTCTGGTTCGTCTCCTCACAGATCTAAAAACCGCCTTTTATCCTCCATAAAGACGCTGAAAAATCCCGACCTCGGCCCCGGGGGGGATTTCATCCGCCATCTTGAGAATTCGATTATTCAGGATCACCACGCCCCCCTGGTCCTCCCGGATCTCCAGCCGGGCCAGAAGATCCTTTGCCGAGGCACCCGATGGGATCTCCATCTCCATCCCCGCCGCAGCGCGGGCCTGGGGAAACCGTCTGCCGAACGTCCCATATAGCTTCACTCTGACCTTCATTTCCAATGCTCGGGGGAGACCGCCGGTTGTCAATAATTGCGTCGCGACCTCTGGACACGTCAGGTCTTTGGTTGATCTACTGTAAAAAAGAAACCCTGTGCCTCTGCCGGGCCCGTGAAATTATCCTTTTCTGTTGTATCGCCGGGGTGTCCTTGTATGAGCCGTTCCGGATTGCGGCTGTGCCGCGGTGGCTCCTAAAGACCCAGATAGGCCTTTCTGATCTTTTCTTCCTTCAAGAGATCCCTGCTGTTTCCATGAAGGACGATGCACCCGTTTTCGATCACGTATGCCCGGTCCGCGATCTCCAGGGTATGCCGCACATTCTGTTCCACCAGGA
>JAIPDI010000091.1 GCA_021737785.1 Deltaproteobacteria bacterium | reverse complement strand
GGTGGTATTCCTCCGGCACAAGAATAGAACGGACAAATACATACCCCGGGATCAGGGGAACCAATATCTTTTTTCGCCGGTCTTTCCGTCTGCTCATGACCTGGATCCTCGGCAAAAAGGCCTCCAGGGATTTGCCGCAGAGCCCCTCGTATACCTTCTGCTCAAAGCGGCTTCGGGTATGAAGTGCGTACCACTTAAGGGATTGTTGATTGTCGATGGTCGATTGATGATGGATCATATGCTGCAATTACGGGCCTCGTTAAGGGTTAAATGGCTGCAAAGGCAACGGGTTACAAGGTCTCGATCTTACCGGAATCCACACCATTTTCAATGAGGTATTCAATGTCCCGGGCCGTATCCTCCAGTCGGGTTACGAGAATGGCGTCCCAGCCTTCCCGATTCAGGCGTTCGGGCCCTTCGGCTATCAATTCAAAAAAATCCTTTCCATTTTTCTCTTCATCCACAATCCCAGCAAGATGTATGCCCGTAAGTTGGATATATAGATATGCCAGCTCGGCCACCTCTCCTGCGCCGAAAAAGAGGATGGACCGGATCTGCCTCCTCTCCATCTCTTTAAATTTCTCAATTAATACTTGCTTGATATCTCTGTAAAATCTGGTCGAGTACGCCAGATACTCCACGGTCAGGCGGGTCTTTCTGGCCACCCCTTCAGGGGTCAGGAAATATTTCACCCGGTTGCTGGGCATGGTCTTGACCTTGAAATATCCCTTATTGACCAGTCTCTTTAAAAAGGTGTTGACGAGCCCCAGGGAAAGATTGAGGCGTCGGGAGAGTTCTCTCTGGCTGGACCCCCCGTCCTGCTCGATTTCCCCCATGAGCCGAAGAATATGAATATCCTGCTTATCCATTCATGTCGCCCAATACCCTCTCCAACCCTCAGCAACTCAGTTTTCTTTTAAATTTCAAGCAACCAGCAAAAGATGGTTCAATAATTGAACGCGTTTGTCAAGAAAAATTTGACGTCCCCCCCAAGAAGCGGCTATACTCAGTATTGATTCGTATGTCGGGCGCTTCACCCCAATTTTATCAAGGCGTTAGGGAAATAGTGGAAGACGGCGTCCCCTGGCCATATGTCACCATTTCCATCATTCCGGATCCCACGGCACTCAAAAGCCATGCCAAAAACCCTTTTTATTTCAGCAGTTATTCTGAATTCCAGACATATAATGAGTATGCATCGGGTGTTTTTATTGAGCACCTCAGGAGGTACGCCTGATGGAATGCAACAGCCAAAAGAATCTACAAACATGCAATTGCACATATACTCCGTGTCCCCGCAAAGGGATATGCTGTGAGTGTATTGCCTATCATCTGAGGATGAGGGAACTCCCGGCCTGCTGTTTTCCTGAAGCGGCGGAGGCCGCATATGATCGTTCTTTTGAATGCTTTTCGAGGCTTGTCCAGGCGGGAAAGGTGTGACAGGGTGGTCGGGACGACTGGATTTGAACCAGCGACCCCCGCGTCCCGAACGCGGTGCTCTACCAGACTGAGCCACGTCCCGACAATTTAACCACCATAGTCTTTTCTTGGTCGTGAGGCAAGCATAATCTGCTTCCTGGAATTTCCAAACTCATTTTAGTCATAGATCCGCATGATTTTGAGGGGGCGGAGCCCCTAAGTTGGCCTCCATGATCTCCACAAAATTCTCCATCATTTTCGCGGTGGCCCCCCAGATCATGTGCTCGCCGTATTGGAATGCCACGGTCTCGTAGATTACCCCCTCGTATTCCACAGGATATCGCCTCGCTTCTGAACGCCGGCCAAAAAAGAGTGCCAGCGGCGCTAAAATAATCTTTTTGACTTCGGTCCGATTGATGGCCAGATCATCGACGGATGCAATCCAGCCGACAAGAGGATGGATCACATAATTGGAGGCCACGGTCAGAGCATCGTCGATCCTGCCCAAGATCTCGATGTCCCTTTGGGAAAGGCCGATCTCCTCATAGGTTTCTCTCAACACCGTCTCTTCAATAGACGCGTCTTTCGCTTCAACCCCGCCGCCGGGAAACGATATCTGACCCTTATGGTGTTCGACCCGATGCGTTCTCTGGGTGAATAGGACCTTGCAGACGCCGCCTTCTTCCAGCAGGGGCAGCAGCACACCGGCATGTCGATAGCCCGATGCCCCGCAGCCATCCAGCACCCTCGGCGTTCTTGCGCTCAATATCCCGCTGATCACATCAGGATTACAACGCCCATCGGTCATGGGGGTACCGGGAAGGCTCATGGGATCCCATACAGTTGGACATATGCGTCAAACTCCGCCTTTGTCTTCCCGTCCATCGGCATGCGGTTCCCCTGAATCACAACAGGCACCCTCTCCTGAAAGAGATAATCCACCACCTCCCTGATCCCTGCCACGGAAAAAACCGGGATACCGCTTTTAGACACGAAATCGTCGATGGCGTTCTTCCCCTTTTGTCCCAATACGACCGCCCCGCCCCTGTCATATACCGCGGTCGTCTGTTCCCGGTCAAGCCCGATGCCGATGCCCATCACATGGTATGACCGGCCGGTCATACGGGCCTCGGACGCAATCTTTTCCAGGAGTTCGAACTTGGTCCCCATGGAGGTGGCCACGTCATCCACGATAAAGATCCGGCAGCCGTCAAACAGAGAGCGGTTCACAAACATACTCCTCCATACGCTCCCTTCGCCATGGGTCTTGACCTCTTTCCGGTCATATTCAAATACCTTATCGATCCCATGTCTCTGCCAGAGCGCGATGGCGGTGGAAAGGGCGACGGCGCTCCCCTTATAGGAGGGTCCCAGGACGATGTCTGCCTGATCGACAATCCCTTGAGAGACCATCATGCCGGCAAAAAAGGTTCCCATCTCGAGCGCCAAACGTCCGGTTTTGAACATGGCCATATTAACAAAGTAGGGGGTGGGCCGGCCATCTTTCAGAACAAGGTCCTTGTCGAAAAAAAGGGCCCCTGTTTCCGCCAGGGTTATGGCAAACCCCGCCTTATAATCATCCATTTCAAGACCTCTTTACGCTTGTATCCAGGTAACCTAACATTTCCGCCAACCGTGAATACATCTGGTTACCGATACTGGGGTTTTTTTAGCTTCTGGAACTGTAACGCCTGGCTCAATCCCTGGCGTGCTTCCTTCAGATCGGGTTGAATGTCCAGTGCCTTGGAAAAATGCCTGATACCGCCATTCACATCGCCCTGACGCATCAGAATGATCGCGAGTTTGCAGTGCGCCTCTGCATATTCGGGGTCTATTCGTACGGCCTCTGAAAAATGACGCGCAGCACCCTTGAGATCACCCTGCAGCATGAACACCAGCCCCATATTGCGGTGTATTCTGGCATTGTAAGGTTCAGTCCTCAGCGCCTTTGAGAAATGCGCTGCAGCATCTTTCAGCTTTCCCTGCCGTGCCATGGCAATTCCCAGATTGTTATGCGCCTTAGCATTGGTGGGCGATGATTTCAACGCACGGTGAAAATACAAGACAGCCTCTTCAATCTTTCCCTCCTGCATACGGGCCTGGCCAAAGTTCGTCAGGGTCTCGGAATCGCCCGGCTTGATTCGAAGCGCTTCCGAGAAATGGAAAAAAGCATCTTCCAGCTTTCCCTGCTGTGCCAATGCCACACCGATATTGTTGTGGGCAGGTACGAAATTGGGCATTATAGCTATGGCCTCGCGATAGTGTGAAACCGCTTCCTCAAGCCTCCCTTCCCGCCTTAAGGCATAGCCGAGATTAATCTGCGCCCTGTAGTTTTTCGGATTTTTATCGACAGAGTCTGACCACAGCGATATGGCATTCTGCCAGACCTGATTTCTCAGATATGTGGCCGTTCCGAGCGACAGAATAATGACCGCAGAAACCGCAAAAAGCCAGCATCGATGAACAGCCAACAGCCAAAACAGAATATACGCGATAACCATGGCAAATCCGAACATCGGCAGATAGAGCCGATGTTCGAACAGGGCATCTTTGATGGGAAAGAAGCTGGATTCTATTGAAAGGGTAATGAAGAACCAGAAGATGCCGAAGCTGATTACAGGCCGCCTCTTTATCTGCCATACGCCAATGCC
Source organism: Deltaproteobacteria bacterium (assembly GCA_021737785.1). Classification (NCBI taxonomy): domain Bacteria; kingdom Pseudomonadati; phylum Myxococcota; class Myxococcia; species Deltaproteobacteria bacterium. The sequence continues at coordinate 3,995 of JAIPDI010000091.1, read as the reverse complement.
CGCCAGTGCAACGAGCAGCAGAAAGGCCGCCGGCGTGAACCCATCAAAAAATCCCGCCTTGAACGGGTACATGTAATCCAGGTTCTGACCCACCGGCAGGAACAATAACCGAATATAGATGCCAATGACATTGAGCTGCGTGCAGAAGTACACCCACCGGTCCACACGCGTTCCCGGCGCCTGCAATATTCCCGAGACATCTTCCAACAGACTGCCGAACCGAACCCCCCCCCTGAAGATGCCTGAGACATAAAGAATGAATATCCCCATCAGCACAATCATCGGAATAAGCCAGCGCAATTTTCTCTTCCATCCCTGCCAGGTCCTGTCAAACAGGAGATATTCCACGAGAAGGACAGCCCCCGGAAGACTCGCGGCGTTCTGTTTGCTCAGAAAAGCCAGGATTCCGCAGAGGAAGGCTAAGGCAAAATACGCTGAAAGCCGGAAGCTGAAAGCCTTCTTCCCAACATGCGCTTGCCCCCCTCCTGACCACTGACCCCTGTCCCCCCCCCTTGACCCTGAACCCCGTCCTCCCTGCTGCAAAATCCTGGCTCTCAGGTAGAAGAATATCGACAGAAGATAGAAGGCCGCCGCCAAAGAAGCATGTCTCTGAATAATATAGGTGACGGCCTGGGTCTGCACGGGGTGGGCGATGAAAATCAGTGCTGCAAAGAGGGACATCATGCGGATGATCGGTGATGGACGGTCAATTGTCGATTGAAAACCGCTGACAAATCCCTCAGACGTTACGGCCCCCATGTTCCCGGGTTCCATATTCCGACGGCCGTTGGAATGTCCGCGAGGCTGAACAGGGAGGATCAACAGCCGTTCGAAGATAATCAAGACCAGAAAATAGACAAGGAATCCGTTGAGGATATGAATTAAGACATTGACGAGGTGGTACCCGAAAACATCCAGTCCACCAAATCGGTAATTGAGGGCAAACGTTAATTCGGCAACAGGTCTCTGGGAAAATAACTGCGTTGGCGAAAGACATCGACCCAAATCTCTGATCTTTACGTTTTCTACAATCTGATGCCCGTCATCAAAGACAAACGGCGCCCGGTAGATATTGCTGTATATGAGTGCGCCGATGAGCGCAATAAGGCCCAATGAAACCCACTGCCTTGAAAGCGCATTTATTATTCCATGGTTTTTCATGTGGGAGTATCACTCTCTACGGCCGGATTTCGGCTTTCGCCGGAATGACGGTGTGGAATTTACACCACCACCTCGGAACATTACGAGAACTTTTGGGCTGATGGCGCTAATTTTGGGCCTCGTCAGGTGACCTTGAACAAGAAGCGGCCCCCCGCCACAGCCTAACCAAAACATACGGCCCTGCAATAAGCAAGGAAAAATAAGACACCTGTGGGGACTCACCCCTCTTTATTCGACCGTGAGCCTTGCCGTTCCACACTTTAAAAGTAGAATTCATTTCTTTTTGTTGACAGCTATTCATAAAAATGACACCATTTTGCTAAAAAATAAATCGGAATGGGGTTATGAGAAGTTCAACCTATCATGCAAATATTAGTCTTGGTCCCGGTATATAATGAATGGCCCCACCTTCTCCCGGTTCTCAAAGGTCTCAGGCGGCATTTCTCCGACATCCTGGTGGTGGATGACGGAAGCGACGACAAGGCCTTCCTGAGCTGCCTGAAGAGGGACGGGTTTGAATATCTCAGCGTTCCCTTTAACATGGGCCATTGGGGCGCCATCCAGGCAGGGTTTCGATACGCCCTCAAAAAGGGCTACGACGGCGTCATCACATTTGACGGGGACGGCCAGCACCTCCCCGAGGGGGCGCTCAAGATGGCGCCATATCTGGAAGCGGGATATGATGTGGTGGTCGGAAAGGATAGCGATCGGGGCACCCTCCCCAAAAAACTCTGTTGGAAGGTCCTCAACCGATTGGCAGGCCTTCAAATCCAGGATTTTACCTCCGGTCTCAGGGGCTATAGCCGGTCGGCCATGACCCAATTGATCTGCGGCCCGTTTATGAGTCTCCACTATCAGGATCTGGGGGTCCTCTTCATGGCCCAGAAAATGGGGCTCAAGATGATCGAAGTGCCGACCCCCATGACGGCCAGGGTGAGTGAAAAATCAAAGGTTTTTCCTACCCTCACCAGCGTGATCAGCTACATGTGTATTACATTAACCTTTATATTGGTGCGAAGGCCGTGATCCCCTACAAAATCACCACCACCATTATCGGCGCCATCATCTTCTTGATTATATTCATGCTGGTTCGTCGTGGGAAGCTTCAGGAAAAGTATGCCCTGGCCTGGTTCGCCATCGGAATCAGTGTCGTGGTACTGGGCCTTTTTCCGGTAATCATAGACAGGATCGCCTGGGTAACGGGAATTACTTATCCGCCGGCCCTCCTCTTTGCCATAGCCGTGGGAGTCCTCCTGATCCAAAATCTGTACCTGTTTATATTGACCTCTCAGAACGACGTCCGCATAAAGGAACTCCTCCAGCAGGTGGCCGTGCTCAACAAATTGGTGGACGACCTGCGCACCAGGGACAACCCGAATCCTGACCACACAACCCGTACGGATTCGTCCCCTCCCCGGATTACCCCGATGAAATAGAAGACAAAAGGGCATTTCATGGGGCGGATTTCACAGATACCAACTCCCCTCAATTCCTCAATTCTTCAATCCCTCAATACCTCAATCCCTCAATTCGCCAATTCCCCATACACCTCCTTGATCTGCCTTGCCACGGATCGAATATGAAACAGACGCTCGAGGCTTTCTCTGCCTTTGCTTCCCAATTTTTCGCATAGGTCCGGCTGAAGGATCAGACGTTCAAAGCGATTTGCCAGGGCGCCCGCATCTCCCGGCGGCGTCAGGAACCCGCATGACCCTTTCCGAACCACCCAGCCTGCCCCGGACCCGGGGATGTCGCTCACCACCAGGGCCTTCCCATATTGCATGGCCTCCAGCAACACGATGCCGAATGCCTCGGTTCTTTCCACTGAAGGAAGGCAAAAGAGATCGCAGGTGGCCAGGAGGGCCTGCAGCTCCTGGTCGGAAAGACTCCCCCGCAGCACCACCCGCCCTTCCATGCCGCTGCCTCCGATTTGCTCTTGAAGCGCGCTTCTGAGGGCGCCGTCTCCCACGATCTGAACCGATATGCCGGGGACCTGCCTCGCGGCCCGGATCAGTACATCGAACCCCTTGTAATAGGTCAGACGTCCCACGGCAAGGACCTTCAGTGTTCCGGGTCTCCAATGTTTGTCCGCCGCTTTGACAAGGGACGCCTTCGGCAGCGAAAGCCTTTTCGGATCTATCCCCAGGGGGATCACGCGACATTTGGAGGCCCATCTTTTGAGAGGATCGCTATATTCAAGATAGGGTTCCGAGGCCACAATAACCCGCCTTGTCCTTTTGAGGACCGCCTGTTCCAGAGGACGGTATAATTGGTAGGCAGGCTTCAGGCGATGATCAATGGCAGAAGGGACCACATCCGACTGCCACTGGACAATCCAGGGAATAGCTCGGGCCTCCGGGATCAGAAGCCCCCAGCATGCGGAGGGATTGGGGAAATGGAGGTGAAGGAGGTCCGGCTGAAACTCCCGGATAACCTGTCTGAGCCATCTGGGAAATGCCGGGCTTAGGGGGAGATAAAGCAACTGCCCGCAGGACGGTATCCGGGAGATGGGCACGCCGTCATCTTCCTCGCGTGAAAACGACCGCCCGGAGATATGATGGTGTACCAGACCGGAAACAGAAACCCCCTCTCCCTTAAGGGCCTTCAACAGGTCCCTTAGAAAATTTTCCATCCCTCCCTGGTAGGGTGGATAGTATTTGCCCACATGGAGAACTCGCATGCTCAACCCCGTGAATCATTTTTTCATATCCTCGATGCGCCCGGCGAGGAACTCGATCTGGTATTTGAGATTGCGATCGGTCTTCATCCGGTGGGCCACCTGCTCCACGGAATAGAGGACCGTGGAATGGCTCCGGTTGATGGTCTTGCCGATC
>JAIPDI010000090.1 GCA_021737785.1 Deltaproteobacteria bacterium | reverse complement strand
AATTATATCGAAACCCAAAGGGAAATGCAAGAGAAAAGTCGCCCCGAGGTCATTTTTTTAGGCCATTTCTCGGTCGGCAGCTAATGAGTCAGACTCGCGCCAGAGCCGCATAGTAAGTCCGACAGGCTGCTAGAAGGCGGATAGGAGGCATTGGTGGGGGTAGTCGGTAGCATCCGGAACGATCGTCCCTGATTCCTCAAGGTGAGCTCGAATTTGCCAACAAGCCCGGTTTCCGGCCCTCCTTTCCTCAGACGTTCAACATGTTCCAGGTCGGCAGGACGGGGACTGCTGCCGATTCCGGCGGACCGGACGGGGATTATCGGTACGGCCATGGGGGATCCTGACTGGGAGTCGCCGGTCAATCATTTTGGCAGGGAGAGGGAAGGGAACGTCCCGAGAAAGCCGGGGAAATCCTTTTCGCTGCTATCGCAACAGCTGCGGCAGAAAAAGAGACACCGCAGGAAAGGCAATCAGGGTAATGAGTCGGGCAATGTCCGCCAGGAGAAAAGGGAATATGCCTCTGAAAATGGTGGAAAGGGGAACGTCGCTGGCAATCCCTTTAATGATATAGACATTGATGCCCACGGGTGGCGTGATCATTCCGATTTCCGAAATCACCACCACAATGATGCCAAACCAGGTGAGGTCAAAGCCCAGCTTTTCCACCACCGGCGCAAAAATGGGGACAGTGATGAAAACAAGGGGGAGGGTTCCCATCACACATCCCAAACCAAAACAGATGGCCGCAATGGCGGCGATGATGGCAACGGGTGGAACGGAGAGTTTCGTTGCGTAATTGGCCAGCTCCATGGGGAGTTGTGTAGAGGTCAGAAAATAGCCATAGATGGCCGTGCCAATTACCACCAGAAATACCATGGAAGTGGTACGGCCCGTGGACAAGAGCGCGTGGTAGAGGTTCTTCCCGGTGATGCGTCGGCGAATGAGGCCGAAGACCAAAGCACCGGTGGCCCCGATGGCGCCCGCCTCGGTAGGAGTGAAAAGACCTCCGTAAATACCCCCCATAATCAGCGCAAAGAGACATAACACCTCCCAGGTATTTCCCAGGGATTTTATCCGTTCCCCCAAGGAAAACCTAGGGCCTGCGGGTCCCACTTCGGGATTGACCCGTGTCCAGAGCATGATGGCGATCACATAGTAGAGGAGCGACAACAGCCCCGGAAGGATGCCGGCAAAAAAGAGTTCTGCGATGGAAATCTCGGTGAGCACGCCGTATATGATCAATATCACGCTGGGGGGAATGAGAATTCCGATGGTACCGCCTGCGGCAATGGAGCCGGTGGCCAGGGTATCGGCGTATTTGTAACGCTTCATTTCAGGCAGCGACACCGCCCCCATGGTAGCGGCCGTGGCCAGGGATGATCCGCTGACCGCAGAAAACGCACCGCAGGCCAGCACCGTGGCCATGGAGAGCCCCCCTTTGAAACGGCCCACCCATTTGTAGGCCGCCCGATAGAGTTTCTCACTGAGTCCCGCCTCAAAGCAGAGTTCCCCCATGAGGATAAAAAAGGGAATCACACAGAGGGAATAGGAAGCGGTCATGGAGTAAGGAACCGTTCGGAGAAGGCCTAATCCCGAATCGGCGCCAAACAAAAGGGCCATGCCGAAAAACCCCAAAAATCCCAGAGCCGCCCCGATCAGCATGCCTGAGAAGAGAAAGATCAGAAGCGCCACCATACCGAGATATTGGCCCACTTCCAGTTCCATTTCCAACCCTGCGAAGGGAAGGATCACCAGTAGACAGGCAAGCACAATGGCCGTGGTGGTTCCTGGGACATGATGGTTTCTAAAGGCATGGGCCGCTTTTTTCAGAAATTCGGTCATCGTGCTGATGGCAAAGAGAAAGAAGCCCAGACAGACTATCCACATGATCCAGTGCAGCGGAATCCGCAGGTCAAAGGTGGCGGTGCCGTCATTCATCCGGATAATGGATTGAGCCAGACTCTGCCAGCTGAGGATGATAAAAAACAGACCCTGCACCAGGGATGTGGCCACCGCAAGGATCTCTTGTGCTCCTTTGGGCAAACGTGCGGTTATGAAATCCACTGAAATGTGGTTCTGGGTGATCTGGGTGTAGGCAATTCCGCAATACACCACGATGACAATCATCAGCTCTTCCAGTTCCACCGTCCCCATCAGCGGTTGGTTGAACATGGCCCGGCTGATGACGTGAGCCGTCACCAGGATCACCATGAGCAGGGAGGTGCAGGCGCCAGCAGCGTTCAGATAGCGGGCTATGGGTTCAACGCGTTTTTCAAATCCTTCTATACGCTCCGTGAACGACATGCTTTCCTCCCTGCCCAGTTTGACCTATTGGTGCTTATCGGCTCTTTTCAGCCATGACGGCCAATGCCTTATCGAGCAGCTTCTGAGGATCGGCATATCCCTTGGCCTTGGCCTCCTCGATCCATTGGTTACGGACCGGTGCTATTTTTTCCGCCCACAGCTTTTTCTGGTCCGGAGACAGAGAGAAGAACTTGTCCCCTTTCTTGGCCATCCAGGCCACATCTCCTTTCTGGGCCGCATCAAATACCTGACCCGATTTCTTGGCTGCCGCAAGACCGCTGATGGCCTCAATGGCCTTCTTGTCCTGATCTGATATTTTGTCCCAGGCGTCTTTGTTTACCGAGATGAAAAAGGAGGCGGCCATCAAATTGGCGTTGGTATGAAAACGGGTCAGATCCGCAATTTTTTGCGTGCGAAGCGGGGCATAGGGGAGAAAGCACCCTTCCACAACACCTTTTTGCATGGCCAGGAAGACCTCCACCATGGGCATGGCTTCAGGGGAGGCGCCCAGGAGTCTCAGAATTTGGGTCTGGGTGGCGCCGCCTGCACTGATGATCACATTCTGAAGCTCCTGCAGGTTCTTCACCTCCTTTTTGGTGAAATGAAGCTGAAATGCCGGGTTCATATAACTCCACAACACCTTTACGCTTTTGAGCTCATTCTGCAACTCAGGGGTTGACTGATACATTTCCCAGAGGGCCTCACTGTTTTGAAGCGCCTTTTCGCCCGCCACCATGGGCTGATCCATCACCGAGTTCAGGATCAACCGGCTCCGGGCATAAACAGGGAGTACAATACCGATGTCCCCCACCCTGGAAGAGACGGCGTCCAGTGCATCCTTGGGCTTGAACAGGGCATTTGAGTAAAACATGGTCACCTTGACGCGCCCTTCTGTCACCTTTTTCACCTCATTGGCCCAGGGGTCAAACACCTCCTTGCACAGGGGATGTTTGGGGCTGTACATGACGTTAAACCGCAAATTCAGCGCACTGGCTGAACCTGCCAGCATAAAAACGCTCAAGAATAATCCCATCGCCACCATCCATTGCTTCTTTTTCATTTTCTGGTTTCCCCCGTTCTAAAGGTTTACGTATGACTGCCCTCAAACACGGTGTTTGAAGAGCTTACCCATCTTTAGGTTCATCCACCTTGGACACGCACAGCTGCGGCCCGGGATAGGGGAGGGTGCCCTCCACTTCCACCACCCCCTCCTCAGGTTTCCAGACACTGCCCGGAACCCGGAACCGGCTTCTGTCCAGTTTGGGGATCTCCTTTTCATCCGGCCTCTCCAATTGCGGAACCCAATCATAGGGGACCCGATAGGCCCGGTATACGAAGTTCGCATTCTTGTTTATGCCGTAGTAGGGGCTGACATATTCCCAGACGATTTCAAATGCCTCGGTCACCTCAAAGATACGTCCTGAAGAGCCTTCGGTAATCAGTGTATTGCCATTGGCGAGCCGCTGGACCGAACTGATGAGCGGGGAATAGAAATCACTGTTGTTCATTTTGGGCAAGAAGCCGGCTTCTTCGTAGCTGTACTGCCAGATCACCTTGAGGGTAATCGGATTAAATTCGATAATGCGTGAATAATCCCTGAGGGCATTGTTGTGTCCAGTGGGCGCCCCGGGGTTGGGTGAACCGTATCCAGAAAAACCGCCGTTATCAAACACCAGGATATTCCCTTCTCCGGGCAGACCTCTGGGAATCATGTGTGCATGGTGCTGGCCGATAATCCATCCCAGTTCCCGAACGGCCTGGTTTCCATCATAATCCGGCCCGACCTGCCAGACAATCCTGCCGCTTTCCTTATCCGTAACGGCGATGATATTGCTCTGACGTCCGTCCCAGATGATGTTGTCCGGATGAAAACGTTCATCGCCTTGATCATACCAGCGGTTGGGCCCGAGAGTGGAGATGCTGTTCATGTGCATCCAGTCCCCCACCTCCCCTTTGCCCACCACCATGGTGGGGTTGCGGCACAGGGCATTGCGGGCCGCCTCGCTGAAGTCCATTTCATCAAAATGTTCACTGCACACCCATTCCCAGATGATATCTCCCTCCCAGTTCACCTCGTAAATCACGTCATCCAGGAGCGGTTTGTCGCTGATTCGGGGATCTCTCACATCTTTATGGCCCAGAATCAGGGTATTGCCCCCCTCCACCAACGGGGTTAATCCCGGTGCGTAATAGCCCACAGGACTCCCTTCCCTCTGGTAATCATGGTGCTGCCGGGCCATCCACATGCCTTCCTGTCCCGGATCTTCAATGTATTCATACTGGTCGAACTTCCAGACCACGTTGCCGTCCCAGTCTACCTGCACCACGTCCATATAGTCCATGAAGCCGTATTTTGGGCTGCGCACGCCGAGGCTGCCCATCACCTGACCGCCCGGGAGCAGCTTTGTGGGAAATCCGTGGAGCCCTTTCCAGAGGTGAACCACATTTCCGTTCATATCCACCAGAGCGCATCCGGTCTCCCGGGCGATGAAGAGTGTGTAACCGCTCCAGCATTTGCCCGGGTCAAAAAGGGTGGTTCCGGTGGGGTAGATTGTTGGAATACCCATTGATTTATCTCCTTATTTTCAACATTTAGGGGTAAACGACCAAAGGGTGCAGATGTCGGAATACGGCCCCCTTTGTCCAAACCTATTTTGCAATTTGCGTCATCACCATATATTGTCTGGCCGAAGTCCGGTATTTAAAGAAAGCATTCGCCGGAAGCGGTTCAGCGCTCTTTAACCTGTCGTCAACCGCACTGTCTGGATCAAAGGGCCTCAGTTCATAGGGATGTTTCTTTGATCCGGTCGCCTTCTCAATGGTTTTGGCGGTCTCGCCGATTTCTTCCGGGGTCAGGTAACGGACGGTGTCATCTTTTGGAATCATCGGGGCTACAATACTGTAAAACTGATAGTCCGGGAACCGTGCCGCAAGCCTGATGGACGTTTCCAATGCATTCGGGTCAATGGATTCCCCTGCCAGCGCTTCATACAGCTCGGCCGGGCCTTTCACTTCCATGACAATCCGATCCCCCAGATTTTCATCATGAACCGCCTTGAGCACCTCGGGGTTGCGGCCATCGGTGGTCAGCAGGATCTTCAGATTGTTTTGCTTTAAATAGGCCATTACCTTCAAGAGATCCCCGGCCCGTGAAGGGTCCCCGCCCGAAATGTTGAATCCGTCAATCCATTCGCCATGAAGGGTACTGCGACCGATGAACCCGTCAAGGCCATTTCCTGCCACGAGATGACCGATCACCACGCTCACCCCCTGGCGAATGACGCTGCCATCGGTGTAAACGGGAAACTCAACACCATCCTTGTCACGATAAATCTCCGCCCGATGGACCCGGTAGAATTTTGCAAAAGCGTCTTTACCGTCGGCCTCGATGTCGTATTCCTCGTAGTCCATGCCGTTTTCCTTCATGAACCGTTTGGTGATATGGCATCTGGCGCACCCCGTAGCGCTGTAGATTTGGTGGGTCATTTTTTCAGGCTTGCGCTCGTTGGCTTTCTGCTGCCTGTAGGCATCTCTCAACTCCAAAATCGTACGAGAAGCGTTATCGTTTGCCAGCAATCGCTCCTCGGGCGACATCCCTAAGAACATGGCGACCAATCCTTGTCCGCACCGGATTGGTGATCAATTTTGGGTTCGTCAGACATCTATGACCTCTTTCGAACTATGAATCCATCCTTGTTAGCGACCAATCAGAGGCATAAGCGGCGGGCGGGGTTAACCGGAGTTGTCTCAGTAGACCGCCACGCTGGTTATTTCGAGATACGTCTAAAAACCGCGGTATCCAGCCAGTCCGTTTTAATGCCATGGTTAAGCATTTTGTTTCGCATATAGTATTCAAGAGAAGTAATAATGGGCACCGGGACATCTTTCAAAATTTAGCAAGTTCCGACTCAACTGAATAACTGGCGTTTTTTGCGGTGGATTCCTCCGCTCCAATGAAAATTCGATAGCCACATAAAATTTACTCATATATGTCTGTATAGTCCCTTTTTAAGCAGCTGTTTGGGACAACACGGCGCTTCGTCTGTATTGGCTGGGGTTTACCCCGAACCACCGTTTAAAAGCTCGATGGAAGGCGCTGGTCTCGGAAAATCCCAAGAGATAAGAAATTTCGTTGATCGAAAATTTTGTCTCTTCAAGATAGGCCTGAGCCAACTGCTTTCTGGTTTCATTCAATAGGGTCTTATAGGAGACGTTTTCTTCTCTCAATTTTCGATACACTGTCCGGCTGCTCAGATGCAGTTCTTTGGAGATTGTCTCCATGCTAAAATTCCATGAGTCCAGGTGTTTTGTTATTACTTTTCTGACTTTGTCCTGAAAGCGCTTACTTTGATCCAATTCAATGACCAACTTTTCAGCATGTCGGGAGAGAATTTTTTGGCTCCCCATAAGAATTTGTGGGTTAATATTTGTTTTATGATGGCATAACTATTCGATATAACGACTATATTTTTACACCTCTAACCATTTGTATACCTCTTAATAATAGAGCGATTCATGTAAAGCAGGCTTCTTAGCTGAAGAAACAAGAAGTCTACCTCCACAAACGCTCTTGTTTCTGCTTATTTTTGAGGGGAACGATTAAAGTAACATGGTTTCAATAAGTTATAGTCTTTTGGCAAAAGATGAGCCCTACCCATAAGGAGAAAGAACGTGAACTCGCCTTCAATGGGAAGTTGTCCGGGTTTCTGATTTGATCATTTGCTACCCACAAATTCTTATGAGGAGCCGATGTTCTATTGTTGGGTAATGATTTCTTCAACGCGGTTCGCTCGACACGGTTTCTCAATTGGCGATCCCCGGACATCGTCCCCCTCATCCCCTCTACAACACTGCTGACCCCAACTGAATCGGGAAATATTGAATTCCCTGCCGATCTCCTCCAAATTGTGTCTCCGCAGTGACAATAAAGTGGAGATAATCCTCATTCTTTCTGAAGACAGACTCCCCGTCTCCCCCTGTTCATTACATGCTACCAAGCATCCGGATATTCCATTCTCAGCGGTCTGAACATAATTCTTCTTTACAGCAGCGCTTAATATGAGTCAAGCGTAGACCCTTTTATGTCTGTCAGGTTATTTCTTATGGACGCAGCTTTATAAATGAGTTCATCGTCCGCAATATCGAATACTTGGATCACGAATTCACCTTTTAAGGGATCATCAATCAGATTCCATTTGGATCCACCCCAAAAAGGTTCTGCGCTCAAGGACAGAAACTCAACTAAGGACTCGTCTTTACTCCCCGTATGCAGGTAATCCATTCGCAAGGTCTTGTTTTCAAAACGCACTTCATAATCAGAGTGATCCGACGAGCAGGAACAAAAGAGTAAGAAAACCAGCAGACAGATCCAGTGCGCTTTTGACTTTATGTTGTCTTTCCTTTTTCCCATCCCCGCCGTCCCCTATTCTTGAAAACAGCATCGCCCCGGAGATCTCCTGTCAGCCGGTTTTGTCACGATCCAGCCTGTCTTTCAAGTATTGAAACCCCGGCGTGATGCCTTCGGTCAATCCCATGGGCAGGAAGCTCTTGACCGGAACCCCCATATTCATCTTCCCTCCGGTCTTAAAGAGATAGGGCATGGTCTCGGCCAGCATGCCGGCCGGGATGCCGATCCCGATCTCATGGTCCCCAATGCCGGCAAACGCCCTGTCGCCCATGCCCGGAATAACGACCTGCGGGCGGCCGGTCAGAAAGGGGAGAAGGCCGCCCTTGACGCAGGATTCTCCAAACCCTTCAAATGCGGATGCGACCGGTTTCTTGTAGTCATAGCAGAGCATATGAATGAGATGGGTGATGAAGCAAACGGCCCCGCCCCTTCTGCAGGCGCATCTCAGTATATGGGGTCCATCAATCCAGATTAAACGATTTATGAGACAGGTCTAAACTCGAATACGAGAGAAGTTTCTTCTCCTGGCACTGACTGCCGGACCCGAAGGT
>JAIPDI010000089.1 GCA_021737785.1 Deltaproteobacteria bacterium | reverse complement strand
TGGTTATACCAGATACATTTCTTCTCTGCAAGAGCTATTTTCACATCCAATTTCATGGATGATTTCCACGTTCCTTACATCGGTCAACGGCGTGCCATCTTATGTTCAATATATAATAATTACTAATTATTATAATTAGTTAACGCACAGACCAGCTTACTCGAACGACGTCTTTGGCCAAAAACCGTATAAATTTTCCTTGACAGGATTTGAGCATTTGGATTATTGGTATTACCAATTGTTCAGAACCCATGGGCAATCATCTTTAGGCGGAGAAGTTGGTGCCATATCGGTAAGCGCTCGGCAAATTTCCGGGATTTGCAGCAATACCTATTTGGTTGTGGCCGTCAGATTGCCTTAGGAGCTTTCAGAGTGGCCCTTGGAATAATAATTTTCACTCCAGCAAGAAATTATAAAATCAGAGGATGACATTTCGATGGGGATCTGGTATGAATTGATGGAAGGATTTTGGCATACGAGCTTGAAATTCTTGCTCTTGTAGCCCAGGTCATCATTGAAATCGCTGTTTTAAAAGCACAGCCTGCAGACAAATTTCATTTGGAACCCTCGTGTTTGATGCAACTCACTGATATGTCTACAAACGTTATTTCCTATGCCAGCATTTGTCCGGCGTCCTGTGGCATTCAAGGCATGCTCAGTCTCGGGCATGGCCGGCAATATAGACAACCCTAAAAGCAGATGGGAAGGGAGGTGATTTGGGAAAATTGGGAAGGGTGGAGACAATCGTCACTGAGTACAATCCATAAAACATTTATTCTATGGAGGGGAAAAATGAAAAAGATCAAAATGTTGATGTTTTTGTGTGTGTTGGCCACGGCTCTCGCATTCGGAACCAATGCCTTGGCGGAAAAGGTCAACTGGAAAATGGGGAGCACCTGGACCCCTGCTATCAATCTCAACAAAGGGGAATTGCTCCTGATCGATTATGTGAAAGAAATGACCGGTGGAGACTTTGACATCAAATGGTTCCCCTCAGGTTCACTCATGGGCGCTTTTGAGTATTTCGATGCCTGCAGCAAGGGCGTGGTGGAGGCGGTCGGGGACTGGCCCAGCTACTGGGCAAGCAAGGACCCGGCATTCGATTTCTTAGGGTCTTTCCCTTTCGGGTTCACCAACGTGGACTATATTACCTGGATGTATGACTTCGGTGGACTGGAGCTGATGCAGGAACTCTACGGGAAATATGGCATGACCTATTTCTCAGTTGGTGCCACCCCCATGGAATCGGGATTTCGGTCCACAGAAAAATTCGGCCCCATCAAATCGATCGAAGATTACAAAGGGTTTAAGGTGAGAACTCCTTCCCGCGCCACTATCTGGATCTTAAAACAGCTCGGTGCTTCACCCGTCAAGATTCCGGGCGGCGAGATCTACCTGGCCGTTGAAAGAGGGACCCTGGACGGCGCCGAGTTCAGCAGCCCCGGCATTGACTGGGAAATGGGCTTTGCCGAAATCACCAAGTACTGGAGCGTTCCCTGCTGGTTTCAGCCTTCATCCCAAGTGGGTGTGATGGTGAACCTGAAGGCCTACAATAAGCTGTCCAAGACCTACAAGGCCATTTTGGAGCGCGGCGCCCAGGCAGCCGCCCTCAAGGGCATGGCCTTCTGGGAAGGTGACTCGGGCAGGGCCATTGATAAGTTCGTGAAGGCAGGGATCGAGATTGTGCCCTTACCCCCGGAGGACCTGAAAAAACTGGAGGAACTGGCCGGTCAGTACTGCGTCATGCAGGCCAAGGAATCCAAGTTCTACGCTCGCATGCTGAAATCCCAGATGGATTATCTTAACGAATACAAAGACTGGCGTGCAATAAGCGGTGATTTTGGTCAGGGACGGACCCCCGTTTATGTGGACAAGGTCTTGGCAGAACTCAAGAAATTAGGTTATTAACAAGACGCCCAAAAGAAACCTTCGGATAAGTATCCGAGGGTTTCTTGGTTGTTTTGCCGGTATGTTCGAATACCTCGGCCTATCCACGTCAAATGTGCGTGGCGCCTTCTTAAAAATGCTCAACTTTTGTTTCCACCCCACCGGGCAGGCAAAAGCGGGTGATTTTTAGAGGTTTCTAATAAAAACAGGGTTTTGTGTCTTTGCCTCGTAACATCGCGAAAAGAAAGGGCATGGTATGCAGCTCAAGACAGTTTTGAAATTTCTGGACAATATCAGCGAGTGGTCGGGCCGCGTCTTCATGTGGCTGATTATTCCCCTGACCATCGTTGTGGTGTATGAGGTCATCTCAAGACGAATTCTCGGCGCTGCCCACATATGGGCGCCGGAGGTGACCAATTACCTGTATGGGCCTCACTTTATGTTGGTGGCGGCCTACACACTCCTCCACAAGGGCCATGTGAGCATCGACATCATCTATCAGAAGTTCTCACCCAGAACAAGAGGGATCCTGGATATCATCACCTACACCTGCCTTTTCTTTCCTTTCTGCTTTATCATGCTTCACCAGGGCATCCTGTTCGCCAAAACCTCCTGGATGATGGGAGAAACCAGCGGTTCTGCAGGCATGCCGGTGGTTCCTGAAATCAAGACGGTCATCCCGGTGACATTTGCATTGCTGCTTATCCAGGGGCTGGCCACTTATATTCGCGCAATCATACAGACTGCTAAGGGGAAAGACATATGAGCCCGGAATTTATCACCTGGGGAATGTTTATCGGCCTTTTGATCGGCCTGTTTATGGGACAACCCCTGGCCTTTGTACTGGGCGGCCTGGCCGCCATATTCGGCTACATCGGATGGGGACCGTCCTGTTTCTATATGTTCCTGAACCGGGCGTTCGGGACCATGGACAATTATATCCTCGTGGCCATCCCGCTGTTCATTTTCATGGCCCAGTTGCTGGATCAATCCGGGGTGGCGGAAAGCCTTTTTGACACCATGCGATACCTCTTCGGTCCTGTCAGGGGAGGAATTGCCATTGCCGTGGTCGTGGTTTCCACGCTCTTTGGGGCCTGTACCGGTATTATTGGGGCCTCTGTGGTCACCATGGGTCTTCTGGGTATGCCGGTGATGCTCAAATACGGGTATAATAAACGGTTGGCATCGGGGGCTGTGTGTGCGGGAGGCACCTTGGGCATACTTATCCCCCCCAGCATTATGCTGGTGGTCATGGCAGACCAGGCCTCCCTGTCCGTGGGCAAGCTCTTTGCCGGGGCCGTGGTTCCCGGGCTGATTCTCTCGTTCATGTATATTTTCTACATCCTGATTCACTGCTTTTTCAAGCCCCAGGACGGACCGGCCCTCACCAAGGAAGAGCGACAGGCGGTTTCCGTAAGACAGATTTTCTTCATGACTTTGAAATCGCTGGTGCCGCCCATGATCCTCATTGCCGGAGTCCTGGGCTCCATCTTTGCCGGCATCGCCACGCCCACCGAGGCCGCGGGCGTCGGGGCCGCCCTCGCCTTTTGCATGACCATTGCCTACGGCAGGTTTTCGTGGAAGGGACTTTACTCCGCCGTGGTAAACACCGCTCGCACAACCTCTATGGTGATCATTATTCTTGTGGGGGCGGCCTGTTTTGCCAGTGTCTTCATGGGCTCAGGCGGCGGAGAAGTGGTCAAGGGGTATATTTACGGGCTCGAATTGGGAAAATGGGGGACTTTTATCGTGATGATGATCATTCTCTTTTTGTTAGGGATGTTCATCGACTGGATCGGCATTATCATGATCTGTTTTCCCCTGTTCCTCCCCATTGCAGCGGATCTGGGATTTGATAAAGTCTGGTTTGTGGTTATCATGGCGGTCATGCTTCAGGACTCCTTTTTGACGCCGCCATTCGGGTATGCCCTGTTTTATCTCAAAGGGGTTGCGCCGCCCGAGGTGAGCACCAGCGACATCTATTGGGGTGCATTCCCATTCTGGAGGCTTATGGAGTTGGGTTTGATCGCCTGCATCATCTGGCCGCAAAGCATCCTGTGGCTGGCCAATACGCTGGTGAAGTAGATAGCAGGGAGCAGGGAGCAGGGAGCGGGGAGTAAGAAGTAGGGAGTAAGCAGTAGGGAGTAAGCAGTAAGCGGTGTGAGCAATAGACAGTAAGCAGTAGGGAGTGTATTCAACAGGGATGGGGGACGGACGTGTTAAAGCCTGGAAAGACCTATGACGAGGTGTATCAGTCGTTTCGTTGGGAGATCCCCGAATTCTACAATATCGGGGTGGACATCTGCGACAAGTGGGCCCATCAGCGATACCGGCTGGCCCTGATCTATGAGAATGAGACCGGGGAGGTGGAGAAATATACCTTCTGGGACCTGATGCGCCTCTCCAACGGGCTGGCCAATGGACTCAAGGCCAAGGGTATGGAGCCCGGCGATCGCTTCGGGATCATGCTTCCCCAGTCCCCCGAGGCAGGGATCGCCCATATTGCCGTCTATAAGATGGGCGCCGTGGTCATCCCCCTCTTTACCCTGTTCGGTACAGAGGCCCTGGAGTACCGCCTGTCCAACAGCCGGGCCAGAGGGATTGTCACGGATGAGGCCAACCTCCCCAAGATCCTGGAGATACGCGACCGGTTGCCCGACCTCCGGACGATCGTTCTGGCAAGGGGCGAAACCCCGGGCGGGGTCGTGAGTTTCTGGGAGCTGATTGAAAAGGGATCGTCCTCGTTTCAGCCTGTCAAGACCCGGTCCGATGATCCTGCCTTTATCAGCTATACCTCCGGCACCACAGGGCCCCCCAAGGGGGCCTTTCATGCCCACCGCGTTCTGTTGGGGCATCTTCCCGGTGTCCAGTTCCCCCATAACTTCTTTCCAAAGGAAGATGATTTCTTCTGGACCCCGGCCGACTGGGCCTGGTTCGGCGGGTTCATGGATGTGCTCCTGCCGAGCTGGCACTTCGGGGTCCCGGTGCTGGCCCATCGCGCCAGGAAGTTCGACCCCGAGGAGGCGTTTCATCTCATAGCCAAATACGGGATCCGGAATGCCTTCATGCCGCCAACGGCCCTCAAGTTGATGCGACAGGTTCCGGACCCGCGCAGCCGTCACGACTATGCCATGCGGACCATCGGGAGCGGCGGAGAGGCATTGGGCGAGGAACTGCTCGACTGGGGGCGGGAGGTCATGGGGCTGACCATCAATGAGTTTTACGGCCAGACCGAGGTCAACCTGGTGGTGGGAACCTGCTCCGAGGTCATGGAGGTCCGGCCCGGTTCCATGGGAAAACCCATTCCCGGGCACCGGGTGGAGGTGGTGGACGAATCGGGCATTCCGGTTCCTCCGGGGACCCCGGGGGAAATTGCCATTCAGCGTCCCGATCCGGTCATGTGTATTGAATACTGGAACAACCCCGAGGCCACCCGGGAGAAGTACGTCAATGACTGGTGGCTCACCGGAGACCTGGCCAAGAAAGATGAGGATGGGTATTTCTGGTTTGTGGGGAGGAAGGACGATCTGATCACCAGTTCGGGGTACCGGATCGGGCCGGCCGAGATCGAGGACTGCCTCATGAAGCACCCGGCCGTGGGCATGGTGGCGGTGGTGGGAAGTCCGGATAAGGTCCGTGGCGAGGTGGTCAAGGCCTTTATCCTGCCGAAACCCGGTGTAATCCCCGGTCCTGAACTGGAAGCGGAGATCAAGAAGTACGTCAAGGTCCGGTTGGCGGCCCATGAATACCCCCGGGAGATCGAATTCGTGACCGAACTCCCCATGACCACGACGGGAAAGATCATCCGGAAGGATCTGAAGGCCCTGGAGGTAAAGCGGAAATCAGGGCATTAGTCCCCTTTTGTCCGGGAGAGGGACCACCAGCACCGGCTTCTTGCAACGCCGCACCACCCGCCTGGACACGCCCCCGATCATGGCGTCTCCCAGAATTCCGTGCCCGTGGGTGCCCATGACCACCAGATCGCAGTCCATCTTCTTGGCCTGTTCGAGGATTGCCTCCACCGGGTTTCCGATTTTCACGATGATGTCGTCCGTGATAAAGGGACAGGCGGGGAGTTGGGCGCTGACAGTGTCGCAGAATTTGCCAAGCTGATCCTTCAGGTCCTGGATGAGTTTTTCCTTGTTTGTCTCCAGCAGACCCTTCCATTTCTCCTCTCCCAGGATATTCATCATGAGAGAATCCCGGTATGGGGACATATCCTCGAGGACATGGAGGAGCGTAATGCCTGCCCCGTATTGGTTGGCAAGGCTGACGGCATACTCGAAGGCGTAACGGGCATTCTCGGACATGTCCGTGGTGCAAAGAATTTTTTTGATCTCGGGAATCATGTGAGGTCCTCCATAGGAGCGAGTAGCGAATTTACCTGTCAGGGTTTTAAAACAAAAGGTCGACGCGTGTAACCCAAGTTCGAATCTGAATTCAGTATACGGGCCGATGGTGATTGAATCAAGAAAATTGTGGGGTTCTGCGAAGATCCGGCTGCGAACACGGGGGAGTTAAAGAGATTTGGATAATTCAGAAACATGGGAGATCATTATCGGTGTCTGTGTCCTGATAGGGGTCTATGTCCTTACCAGGCGCTATCATGCATGGCGCATGGCACGGGCATATAAAGTGATTATCAAAGACCTTGAGCAAAAGGAGGCGGTGAATCCGTTTTCGGCCGTTGAACTCCCTTATTCTCGACAGAAGATCGTTCGAATAGGGACCCGGGATTACCGACCGAAGATGCTCCAGTATATGACGGGCAGAAACATCGTTGGTGTGACCGCTGACGGCAGGTACTATCTATCCCATCCGGGGAGAGGAACCGACAGGCCGGAGGAAGACTTCTGATAATCCCATCTCCTCTTTTTGGATGCTTCGAATTTTTATTTCGCGGGCAATGGTCCCGGAAAAAACCCTGCCCGAGCCGGTCTGATGTTGTTCCGTGGATACATTGGAGGTATTGGCTGTCGACGATTAAAAAGAGGCTGAGGAGGCCTTTCATCCATATGCTCCGGTTGTGGAGGAGATGAAGGAGACAGTTCATGATTTCGGATGGTGTAAAAGATGAGATACGGGCCATTGTGGGCGACGAATGGTTCCTGGATACGCCCGAGGACCTGATCACCTATTCCTATGACGGGTTTTTGCAGGAATTCATGCCAGAGGCCGTGATTGTCCCTGGCGACAGGGATGAGATCGCCGGGGTGATGAAGGTGGCGAACCGGGAGAGGATCAATATCATCCCCAGGGGTGCAGGGACCAATATCTGCGGCAGTTCGGTGGCCAGAAAGGGCGGCATCATTATCGCCTTCCACCGGCTCAACCGAATCCTGGAGATCGAACCGGAATCCATGTGCGCGGTGGTTCAGCCCGGTGTGGTCAATTCGGACCTTCAGAAGGCGGTGGCCGCTTACGGACTCATGTATCCGCCCGACCCTGCCAGCATGTTTGTCTCCACCATCGGCGGCAATGTAGCCCTGAACGCAGGGGGCCCCAGGGGGGTCAAATACGGGGTGACACGGGATTATCTTCTGGGCCTCGAGGTGGTGCTGCCGACCGGAGAGATTATTCGAACCGGGGGAAAGACCCTCAAGAATGTGAGCGGATACGATCTCACACGACTCATGTGCGGATCAGAGGGGACCCTGGGCATTTTTACCGAGATCATTGTCCGGCTGGTGCCCCTGTCCCCTGCCAAGGCCACGCTCCAGGCCATCTATGCCGACCTGGACGATGCGGCGACCACGGTGTCGGCCATTATCGGGGCCGGAATCGTTCCCACGACCCTGGAACTGATCGACCGGACCGTCCTGGACGTGATCAGCAATTACGGCGGGGCAAAGTTTTCGGACAAGGCCCAGGCCCTCCTCCTGATAGAGGTGGACGGCGAGGATGTCACGGTGGAGGCCCAGGGAAAACGGATCGAGGCCTTTTGCAGGGAGCGGGGGGCCTTTCAGGTGGAGCGGGCCAGCACCCCCGAGGAGGCGGATAAACTGTGGCAGGCGCGACGGACCGCCTTTGGCGCGGTTGCCAGCCTGAGGCCCAACTGCATTGTGGAAGACGCCACCGTGCCGGTCAAGATGCTGCCGGCGATCATCCGAAAGATCGTCGAGGTGGCGGACAAGTATTCTCTTCAGATCGGGGTCCTGGCCCATGCCGGGGACGGAAATCTCCACCCCCTGTTCATGACCGATCTGCGCGACAAGGAAGAGATGGCGCGGGTGGACAAGGCCCTGGTGGAACTGGTTGAGGCGGCCATTGCCATGGGCGGCACCCTCTCCGGCGAGCACGGCATCGGCATTGCCAAGGATCGGTTCATGTCCATGGAGTTCAGCCGGACCTCCATCGAATTGATGCGTGGGATCAAGCGGGTCTTTGACCCCAACAATATTCTGAACCCCGGAAGTTTCCTGTAGGGAATACTGTTGATCACACAAAGCCACAAAGCACACAGAGCCAACCAAATGCATTTAACAAAGAAGTATCCTTCGTGTCTTTGGTGCGCCAGGCTAAGCCTGGCTGATCTTGTAACCTGAAAGGAGGTTACCCTGTTAATTGCTCGTTCAGCAGGTAGCGGAGCGGGCGGCCCGCGGAGTAATCCAAAGGGTCGAAGCCCCGCCGAGCG
>JAIPDI010000088.1 GCA_021737785.1 Deltaproteobacteria bacterium | reverse complement strand
GCCCCGCTTCATGTTCGTATTGAGGAGAAATGGGGATGGCGGGTCGCCTCCGACACCCCCTCCGGTTCGCTACGCTCACCTACGGGGGTGTCGCCACTTCTCTCCTGCTTCATCCGACAACTACTCTGACACAGGGGGTGGGTGCGGCCATCAGAGTGTTCCACTGCATCGAGTAACGCATCGCTTAAATAGGGAGCCAAAACTGCGAGTTCCTTGCGGTGGTCGTCACTCACATTCTGAGTTTGAAGCCAAGCTGTGACCAGTACTCCAGCTACCTCTGATTCCGCCGGGAGGTTTCTCTCCGCAACAATTGAGACCGCCGCCCTAAGAATTTCGGCTTTTTGATCGAGTCCGGCGATAGGATCCAACCATTTTGCTAAATGGGCTTCGAGACTCGCGAAGGTGGTATTGGTTATTTCATCAAGGTGGGCCAAAAGGGCTGTCCCTAATGCGTGAGCGACAACTGTAGGCGTGAGTTGCAGTTTTCCTGACGGCCCAGGAACAGCAAATCGTCCGTCTATGATGTCGCTTAGTCGAGCGTAAACCTCAGATTCCGTAAGATCCGGGCGACTCGTTGTTTCACTAAGAGACTTGATAGAGTATTCGTCGATTCCCTCTCGGTATTTTTGGGCAATCTCTTTAAGCCATTCCTGCCACTCAGAGTCACTGAACGATTTTTCCGCACGCACTCCTAATGTATCTCTTCCGTATTCCCATAGTAACCTGTGTACCGTAACTTGGCCCACCTCGACAAGCCTATCCCTGAATCGTACTACCAGATTGAAAAGGCGAGGTATGCGGGCCAATTCAATTAGATCGGGATGAAGATCATTTTGGGTCAGGTTTTCGAATCCCAACATTCGGTCAAGTTCGCCTCCCGGTTCCGTACTGTAGGGATCTACGTTAATGGGGACTGCTGGGACAATCAGGCCGCGAAGCTTGGACAATTTTTCGTTGAAATAATGGGTACGGCTGCTTACGATTACTCGCACCCGACCCGCAAAGTTCTCGCCCTGTAAGACCTTTAGAAGAGACAGCCAGCGCATTGAGGATTCCTGGTTTATGCCGTCAAAAAATACCGTCAGTACAGGACCTTCTTCGACCGGACCTTTGAGCAACATATCGATTCGACGAAACCAGTGCTCTGGATTTCTCACGCCGCTTACCTGGTAGAGACGTTCTGCTAGAAACTGCTTAACACCGATTTCGGAAATCTGAAGCCCAGTTGCCGCTGAGGAAGGCACAATAAGTACAACTGGTTGTTCATTCTTGCTGTTGACGAGCCAATCAAGGGCCGCCCAGGTTTTGCCGACGCCATCCCATCCGATAACGGCTGCAGGAGCATCATTTTGTGCTCCATTTTGCCACCAGGAATCGAATGCTTCATGAACAGCTGTCCGTTTCACTCTTTTTTTCTGATATCCACCCGCCGCGTTTTGCGCTAATTCAGCATTTGAAGCTCTGGGAGATGTCCAGATTCTATCCAGCTTCTCGTGTGATCGTCTTTTTAGCTCATTAAAGCCGAGGCACCAGGATTGCAGTTCATGCTGCAACTTAGCGATGGCGTCCCCTGAGAAGGGCTGAAGAGCATGGGCATATTCACCAGCCTTTTTTGAAAACTCCGTTTCCACAATATCAGGGGCAAAAGCACATAGGACGGCAAGAGAAGGTAATTCATGGTTTTTCCAGTCAATAATTACGACAGGCACACCTATTTCTTCGCCTTTCAACGTTAAATCCTGCGCGATTTGTTCACTAACGTCTCTTGTAGTAACAAGAAACCATGCTTCAAGCGCTCTGTCTCTTGCTAGAGCTTGATCGATCTCACCTAGTAATTCTCTACGATTCAATCCGGTGCTGTCTTTGTAATTCTTGCATTCAATTCGGAATCTTCTTCCCCCTCCTCCCGATGGCCCAGCGTCGCCTCCATATTGAAAACTAGATTTAGCAACATAAATCGGTACGTTGAGAAGTCGACCGAGGAGAGCAGCGGAAAGGTTTTCCAGCTTTCTTGAGTTGGATTCGTTTTGAAGCTCTTGTTTTAAATTTTCTAGAATTGATTGACTCTTGGAATCTAGCAGCATCTTTTCTCAGCCCTTTTCATAAAGTCGATTTTGAAAATGCAATCTGAAATGGATTTCCATTTTAGGGTATAAAAAAGCGAAGCAGAGTGTAGCAGGATCTTTCTCTTTCGCCTACAACGATTTCCATAAGAAAAGTTAGATGGAAAGGCCTTTTTCCTGATTGCTACTTATGGGTCTCAAATATAACGATTATCTTTTTAGATAATCCAGTATTCTTGCATCATCCTGAATTGTTGAATTATTTCAGGATACAAATGGTATTTGAAAGCTTGCATCCAGACCGGGGTTTTCGGTTTTGATGTCACAGGAAGTCAGAAATGAGTTTCAAATTCAGTAGGAGTTATGGGCAGCCCCGTCGCGCGAACTATACCATTAAATTGAGGGAAATCAAAGCAATGCATTTTCAGGTGGATAACCAAAAGAATCGAGCCTCCCCAGAACCTGAGATATGCCTTACTTATCCGGCGGGCATGACTATCAGTTTTCCGCGCGTCCGTAGATCTCATTCCCCCGGGTACACCCCCTCACTCACCAACCCCGTACAACTGTATGCCGGATGGACCGGAACGTTCTCAAAGACAATGTGGATTTGTTCAAAAGTGAATTATCTATTGAAAATGTCATATGATTTTTAGGGGAAAGAATGTTCAAAAAAAGTAGATAAATACAATATATGCTACTTTGTTTATGATTGTTGCTATATGTTGTGTTTTTTTGTTGACATCCCCTCATAAACGAAGTATATGCCACCGATCCGGCCATCTGATTGTCCCTTCACGTTCATGTTCCCTCGGAGTTCAAAAATGCTGAAGAAGGTACTTGTGGTAGATGATGAAGAAATCCTTTCCCAGTTGATCATGGAATCCCTCTGCATGAAAGGGGAGTACAGCGTGGAAACGGCCTTCAATGGGGAGGATGCCTTTAACAAATACAAAATCTTCCTGCCCGACATTGTTGTCATGGATGTGGAGATGCCCGTTATGGATGGATATGAGTCCTCCTCAAAGATCAAGTCGTTTGACAGTGAGGCCAGGATACTTGTATTGACCGGCAATCCGGCCGATTCAAGGGCCCGCAGGACCATCGAAGAAGGCATCGCCTTAACCGTCCTTCAAAAACCGATCAAACTCACAGAGCTGAACCGCACCATAACGGCATATCTGCCGGTATGCGTTTCATAGGAAGGGTCGGACCTGGGAGAGGCCGGCGTTTCCCTCTGGAAGGATCAGGTATCCCGAACATGGCCCCCTGATTCCTCGATCTTCAAACCCCGGGTAAAGGTCCTCCCGTCGATTCAGAAGGCGGTCAGCGGGCAACCGCTACTTCAGCGTCATGGCCTTTTCAGGGCACATCTCCTGACAACAAAAGCAGGTGATGCACGTATCGGCATCCACGCGGGGGAGGTCTCCGTCCATGGAGAGGGCCGATACAGCACACTGGTCGACACATGTGCCACAGCCGGTGCACAGTTCCGGGTCGGCCTGCGGCCGCAGCAGGGTCCGGCTGTGCATCATCTCCTGAACCGCCTTGTTCGCTGAAATGGCGTCACCCCCCAGGGGAGGGAGCTTGAAATCGGGGAGGATTTTCAACTCGCCGATGATTTCCATCCTGTCAACATTGTGGGAACCCAAGCCGAGGTCCTCTGCCTTCTGCAGAAAACGGAGGCGGCCCGGGTCAAGTCCCATCATCGTGGCCATGACCGCGTCCATGGCCACTCCATTGTCCGAGGCCAGGACAAGGCCGATCTCTCTGAGATCGGGCGATGCGGGTCCGTTCCCTTCCATCCCAATCACCGCGTCTACGATAAAAAGGTCGGGAACGCGAAGCCGGAATACCTCCACCACCACCTCGTGAAACCGTTCCGGGTTGCCTGCCGCCTTGTGCAACCGGGCTTTCTGCGCCCCTGGGAGGTATCCGTAGCTGTTCTTGATCGCGCCGGTCACGATCGTGAGCCCGTGGTTCTTGAATTTGGGGAGACTGATGATGAGATCAGCCTCAAGCACGGCGCGTGAGACGCTCACCCAGGGGAGGTAGTCGGCGTTGAATGAGACTTTCTCTGAATCATTGCCGATATTTCTATAATACCCCTTGGCCGCCTCCATCAGTCCGGATTTTTTAAAGCAATTTTCGTTATCGCCGTAGTTGAAGAGACCGGGATTATCGCCCACAATCAGGGATGCAGGTCCCAACGCTTCCACCTTGTCCACCACTGCGCGCAGAACGGCCGGGTGGGTCACGATCCCTTCCCGGGCTTCTGAAGCGCGCAGGACGTTCGGCTTGATCAGAACTTTGCGCCCTCCCACCTGTACCGGAAAGAGATCAAAAGCCCGGTCCACGGCCTGGCGGACGTTCTCATAGGTTGCGGGGTGTATCATTACCTTGGACATATTTTCCCTCCTGCACCGTAATTTAACACAAAAAGTGACAGAAGCCGAGGTTAATCCATCCCAATATGCCGGAATGGCCCAAGGAGGCGGTTATGAACGATCCATGGCGACAAGTTCTCTCGCCGCCTGAAGAGTGGCATCAAGCATCTCCGGGCCGGGGTCCCGGGTTTTAATTATCCGCACGAACGGACCCAACGGCGCCCACTGAAGGGGATCGCTTGCCTTAAACAGGGCCCCCGTGGGGATGCAGCGCATGGCCGACAGATGGGCAATGCCGCTGTCATGGCCCAGGAACAGGACCGCGCTATCCAGCAAACTGATGAGGTTCTCCTGATCCGGGGAGGAGACGAACAGAACAGATCCGGTCCCCAGCCGCTCTTTGAAATACGCATAAAGCGATTCTTCTGCCGGACCTGTCAGAAGGACCGGCCGGCAGCGTCTGAATTCGGTGTCGCTCAATAACCGGGTCACCAGGGCCAGCCAGAAATCAGGGGGATAATTCTTCTCCAGGGACCCAGATCCCGGGTGCAATATAATCTTCTTTTCCCCTTCCGGCAGGGGCCTGTTCCTCCACATCCCTCCATGTTTCATTGCTGCTATGGATCGTACCGGATCAACGGGAAGGCCCGCCGATGCCAGACAACGGGCCAGGTACTCGGCCACATGGACGTCCTCTCCCTTCGGGGGGAAGGACGGGAAGACATGGACCGCGGCAGAGGGGAGGCATCGCTCGAGGTTGCGCCGGATCGTGCCGTCTTTATCCCTGAAGAAGGCTGCCGCGATATTCACGTCTGAAACAGGGAGGCCCTTTCCATCCGGTATCTCCATGAACAATCGATGCCAGCCCGATGCCTCCAGATCCATGGCGCGATCCACATGGGACCGGATGAAGTCCAGCCCGGGCCGCCTCCCCACAAAGGTGACAGCGGCCTTGCCTGCGAGATCGTTGAGAGCAGGGAGTACCATAAGGGTATCCCCCAGTGCCCCCGGTCTGATGATCAGGACACGCAGCATGCCGGGCGCTACCACGCAGGGGAAGCCACCACCAGGACAATGCAATCCTCCTGGCCGTCATTCAGGAGGGCATGACTGGCGCCTGTGGGGATCCAGACGGCATCGCCCGGCTTCACGGCCCTGGCCTCATCGGCCACCCGCATTTCACCGGACCCGCTCAATACAAAATAGATCTCTTCCATCGGGTCCACATGGGCCTCGATCTCTTTCCCCGGTTTGAGACTGGCAATGGCCAGAAACCCGATTTCTTTCAGGGTCCGCCGGTCCAGGATCATCTGGGCAACGGCCCCGCCATGTGCCAGATAGGTGGTATCGATCACTTCCTTGTCATTCAGGTTCCGTACAATCATATGGTGTCTCCCTTCTGGATGCTGGATGCTGGATACTGGATACTGGTTACTGGTTACTGGTTACTGGATGCTGGATTCTGGATTCTGGATGCCCGATGCTGGTCGTAGCGAAGCGAAGATCCCGCAGAAGGCGGGAATGCTGGATACTGGTTACTGGTTACTGGATGCTGGATTCTGGATGCTGGATACTGGATATTGGTTGATTGGATCCCTAATCCCTCAATTCCTCAATCCCTCTATTCAGGTCCCTGACGCCCTGCTCCCCGCTCCCCGCCCCCTGCTCCCTGCCCCCTGCGCCTCATAAGCAAGTTGACTCTTGGCCGCGGTTTCAGTAAAATACAATTTACGTGCTTTGATTGCTCCTAATCTTATAGTTCATATCGCTGAGGATGCCAAATGGAAAAAGGTGAACTGGACCCGCGGCTGAGGTTGATACAGCAAAGCAATATGAAAGAAAAGATCGTCCTCTTAAGGGTCGATCACAATGTCGTGAAAAAGGGCCGGATCAAGGACCCGTACCGTATCGATGCCACCATCGGCACCCTTTACGCCATTGCCGCAGGCGGTGGAAAACCGATCCTGATGACCCATGTGGGAAGACCGAAGGATAAGAAAACAGGCCGCATATCCTGCCGGGAGGACGAGTCCATACTCCCCATTGTGCGCTATCTGGAACAGAAACTTCCTGTGAAGATTCATGTCCCGGAGTTTCCGGCAGATCCTGAAAAAGGGATCGTGCACCTTGATCCATCCATTGAACCCGCCATTTCCGATCTGAAACAGGGAAAGATCGGGATGATCTACCTCCCCAATACCCGCTGGTTCAAGGGCGAACAGGCAAAAGGACCGGAGCGAGGGACCCTGGCCGATGAGCTGGCGTCTTTGGCCGATCTCTACGTCAATGATGCATTCGGTTCGTGGCGGGCCCACGCCTCCACCTACGACGTGGCGCAGAAGCTGCCTTCTTTCGCCGGCATCCTGCTTCAGAAGGAGTTGGAGAATCTCCATCGGGTGCTGGAGCCCCGGAGGCCTTTTGTGGCCGTGGTGGCCGGCGCCAAGTACGATACCAAGATCGGCCCCCTGAAGGCCCTTTACGAGCGGGTGGATCACCTGATCTTAGGGGGGCTGATGTATAACACCTTTCTGGCGGCCAAGTATGGGGTGCAGATTGCCGGGGTCACAGAGGAAGACAGGGCGTTGGCTATGGAACTGGTGGAGCTGGACAGGACCGGAAAAAAGATCGTTGAATTATCCCGCCTGGTGGAATCGGAGACCATGGAAGCGCGAGGTGAGGGAAAGTATCGATCCATCGGGATGGAGGAACTGACATCGGGCCGGGATATCCGATATGTCGTTGATATCGATCCCGAATCCTTCCGGAACAAGGTGGTGGCGGATATCGTCGCCTCTGCCAAGACCATCTTTGTCAATGCGGTCATGGGGTTTATGCCGCTTTTTTATGAGGGCTCCGAGGCCATGTACCGCCTGATCGGGGGCAACTCCGAGGCGGCCAGGCTCTTTGCGGGGGGGGATACCCTCCAGGAACTCCGGAATCTCTGCCCGGGGATCTACATGGCAGGTCTGGACGATCCCAAGGCCTACTACTTCACCGGCGGGGGGAGCGTCCTGACGGCCCTGGAACAGGGCAGTCCATACCAGATGAAACCGGTGGCGGTCCTGATGGAAGGCGGCCCTCTATGACCATCACCGCTATTTTTGATCCTGAAACCGCAGGGAGGCCGATGCGGGTGGCGGCCTTTATGTCGGGTTCCGGAACCAATATCCTGCGGCTTCTGGAGCATGAGCAGAAACTGAAGGCCGAAGCAAACGAATCGCCATTCGAGACGGTCTTCATCTTCAGCGACCGGTCAGACGGACGATGTGCCGGGGAAAGAATCGCCCTTGAACACGGCCTTCCCTATTTCAGCTACGACATCAGGACCTTTCATCAAAATAGAGGCCTGAAGCGATCGGTTGTGACAGAGGAAGGCCTGAACGCCAGGCGGGAATATGACCGGATTGCCCGAAGGCTGGTCGAGGTATTCGAGATCGACGTCATCGCCCTGGGGGGGTACATGAGCTATACCACCCTTAACCGGTGCGTCAACGTTCACCCTGCTGATCTTGCCATCTCTCTTCCTGACGGCCGCAGAAAATATGTGGGCGACGATGCGGTGAAAGACGCCATTTCTGCAGGCGAGAAGCGCCTCCGGTCTTCCACCTTCTGGACCGATGCGGGCGTGGACACAGGCCCCCTCCTGATGGTGTCGGATGCCCTCCCTGTGACGCTTCCTGAATCGCTTGACGCAGTTGTCGAAGATCCCCAGAGACTTCGACAGGTGGCGGACGCCCATCAGGATCGGCTCAAGGAGATCGGGGATTGGAAGATTTTTCCCAGGACCATCGAGATGATCGCCAGAGGCCGTTTCGCCCTGGATGATGAAGACCGTGTATATGTGGACGGCCGGCCCGTACCGGGGGGGTATCGGGAATAATAGCGATGAAAAAATTGAACGTCCAACATCTAACCAAAAATATTTGAAATTTAGGAATTTAGGAATTTAGAGTCTTTGTCTGTAACTTCTCTGCAACGTGCGAAGAAGTTTGCCCGTGGGGGTCTCTGTTCAAGAGCTGCAAAAACCGAATACAGCTCCTGGGGACGGCAGCAGGGCTTTACAATACAGTCTGTTCCAGCCCCAAGTACAGGCTTTCATGGGACGGTATGTCCTTGCTGCCTTTCCGTAAACATTATTCGGAGCCCGGGGGCGGCCGCCGAACGATACGACCGCATTTTATTGCAGCTCTTGAACAGAGACCCCCACGGGCGTCCAGAACGCTTCCGGGACTTGGGTGAAACCTTTT
>JAIPDI010000087.1 GCA_021737785.1 Deltaproteobacteria bacterium | reverse complement strand
GTCTGTTCCAGCCCCAAGTACAGCCTTTTATGGGACGGTATGTCCTTGCTGCCTTTCCGTAAACATTATCCGGAGCCCGGGGGCGGCCGCCGAACGATACGACCGCATTTTATTGCAGCTCTTGGGCAGAGACCCCCACGGGCGTCCGGAACGCTTCTGGGACTTGGGTGAAACCTGTTTGGTTGCGGCTGTCAGGCCGCCTTAGGATGAGGGATGGGATCAGTCCGGTGGTATTCCCGGTGTCCAAGATACGGAAAAGCCGGATGAACTTGTGATGACGCCGGCGCCCGGGGCCGACATCTGTCACAGCGACAGGATGCATCAAGGACGGTAGGTGGTGAAAAAGGGTAAACGGAATATTCTTGTTTTTGTCATCGTCATCGGAGTGGCTGCGGCTCTCGGGTGGATGATTTTCAAACGCCTTCAGGCCCCCCAGGAATCCGGCGGCGCCCGTGGAGGCCAGGCATCGACCCCCGTGGAGGTGGCGTTGATTGTTCGCGGGCCGATGGAACGGCGCCAGATCTTCAGCGGGACCCTTGAATCTCCGTCCAAGCTCATGGTTGCGGCCAAGATCAGCGGCCGAATTGTTGAACTGAATGTTGACCTGGGGGATCGCGTCAACCGGGGGCAGATCGTGGCCGGGCTGGACGACGACGAGTATGTCCAGGCCGTTAACCTGGCAAAGGCCGACCTGGAGGTGGCTAAGGCCACACTGGAGGAGGCGAAAAGCGCCCTGGAAATCGCGGCCCGAAAACTCAAGCGAATGGAACAACTTCGCCAGAGAAATGTGGCCTCGGCTTCGGAGTTCGATACTGCACAGGCCGAACACCTGGGGAACCTGGCCCAGGTGGACGTCTCCAAGGCCCAGGTGACCCGGGCCCAGGCCTCACTGGAAACCGCCAGAATACGATTGGGGTACACCCGGGTGACCGCGAACTGGGCCGACACCGGCGGGCACCGGGTGGTGGGAGACCGCTATGTGGACGAAGGAGAAACGGTTTCGGCGAATGACCCCCTCATCTCCATTGTCCAGTTGGATCCGGTCAAGGCAGTGATCTTCGTCACCGAAAAAGACTATGTTTATCTCACACCCGGGCAGCCCGCCCGGCTCACTACCGACGCCTATCCCGGCGAACGGTTCGAGGGCCGGATCCACCGCATCTCTCCGGTCTTTCGTGAGACGTCACGGCAGGCAAAGGTGGAGTTGAGAGTGGATAATCCGGAATACCGGCTCAAACCCGGAATGTTTGTTCGCGCCACGGTGGTCCTCGATCATGTGGAAAACGCCGTGATTGTTCCGGAGCAGGCCCTCACCCGACGGAACGGCCGGGACGGTGTCTTTGTGGTGGCCCCGGATGGCCGGTCCGTGGCCTGGCGCGAGGTGTCGGTGGGCATCCGTGAAGGGGACCGGGTGCAGGTGGACGGTGAGGGCCTGTCCGGCCGCGTGGTGACCCTGGGCCAGCAACTGGTGGACCATGGCTCACGGATTACCATTCCCGATAACAAGGCCGGAGACTCACCCGCGGTCAGCGAGGCCGCCGGGAGATGAATCTGCCTGGATTCAGTGTCCACAGGCCCATCTTTATTACCATGGTGACCCTCATCGTGGTGATTATCGGAGCATTCTCCCTCAGCCGGTTGCGCATGGATCTCCTCCCCAGCGTTGAACTCCCCACCCTCACCGTCCGCACCGAATACGAAGGCGCCAGTCCGGAGGTCATGGAACGGCTGGTCACACAGATCGTGGAAGAGATCATTGCCACGGTTCCGGGCGTGGAAGAGATGACCTCCCAGTCTTCCGAGGGAAACAGCAGCATTCAGGTCCGATTTGTGTGGGGCACCGACCTCGACATTGCGGCCGTGGACGTCCAGAGCAGACTCCAGGATGAGGTGGACGAGTTGCCTGAGGATGTTGTCAGGCCTCGTATCCGCAAGTTCGACATCGCCAGCTTTCCGGTGGTCCTCCTGGGGATTTCCAGCACCCTGGATCCGGTGGAACTGACCCAGATGATTGAGGATCAGATCCGGTACCGTTTCGCCAGAATCCCGGGCGTGGCCCAGGTGGACGTATGGGGCGGTTATAACCGGGAGGTCCGCGTCGAGCTGGATCCCGACCGGGTCCGTGCCCTGGGTCTTCCGATGGACCGGATACTCCAGGCCATCCGGGATGCGAATCTGGATCTCCCCGCAGGGAAGATCGAGGAAGGCCGCTATGAAATCACCCTTCGCGCCCCTGCCGAATTCACCGATCTGGATCAGATCCGGAATACGGTTGTCACCCTGCGCGACGGAGTCCCGGTTACCCTCTCCCAGTTGGCCGGGGTCAAGGACACCTATCAGAAACTGACACGCATCGTTCGTGTGAATGGCGAGCGGGGCCTGAGGGTGGCCATTCGGAAACAGGCCGATGCCAACACGGTTGAGGTTTCCAGGGCCGTGCTGGCCGAGATTGAGGCGGTCAACAGGTCCTTTCCCCAAATCCGAGTGATCCCGGTCATTAATCAGGGCAATTTTATCGAGCGGTCCATTGCCAATGTGGCCCGTTCCGTACTTTACGGGGGCGGTCTTGCCGTTATGGTGCTCCTCCTTTTTCTGAGAAATTTCCGGAGCACCCTGATCATCTTTCTGGCCATCCCCATCTCCATGATCGCCACGTTCTCCTTGATCTATCTGGGAGGATTCACCTTAAACCTGATGACCCTGGGCGGACTGGCCCTCGGCGTGGGAATGATGGTGGACGGCGCCATCGTGGTCCTGGAAAACATCTTCAGACGGCGGGAACAGGATCGCGAATCCCCGACAACGGCCGCGGTGGAGGGGGCACGGGAAGTGGCGCCGGCCATTGTCGCCAGCACCATTACCACCCTGGTCATTTTCCTCCCGCTGGTGTTTGTCAGGGGCGTTTCCGGCATCCTGTTCAAGGAACTGGCCTATGTGATCATCTTTTCTCTGGTCTGCTCCCTTATGGTGTCTCTCAGCCTGGTCCCGATGCTTGCCTCCAGGTTCCTGGCCCCACGCGCTGAGGATCGCAGCGGACGCGGCGGTTGGATACAAAGACTGGCGTCCGTTGCAGAGGACTTTTTCAATGGCCTCAACAACATATACGGCGATTTTCTCGGGTGGGTCCTGAATCACCGGGCCGTTACCATCGCCCTGGCCGCAGCCGCGCTGGCCGGCAGTCTCCTCCTTATTCCCCTGATCGGGAGCGAGTTCCTGCCGCCCAGCGATGAGGGAGAGGTCCGGGTCACGGGGGAAATGGAAATCGGCACACGGCTGGACATCGTGGATCGGCAGACCCGGCAGATGGAGGCTATTGTCCAGGCCGCCGTCCCGGAGACGGTTTCATCGGTGGTGAGCGTCGGGTCTGTGGGTTGGCGTCCGGATGCGGCGGCCATGGGGCAGATCAATCTGTCCCTCCTCCCTTCGGCCCAGCGCAAACGGCCCAACACGGAGATCGCCGACGATTTACGCCGCAGGCTGACAGGAAAGATTCCCGGCATGGAGATCCGCACCCGGGCCCCCCAGGGCCAGTTCCTGCTGAATCGTCTCTTAGGCGGAGAGGAGGGCCTGGCCATCGAGATTCGAGGATTGGAACTGGACAGGCTGAATGCCCTGGCCGATCGCGCGGCATCGGTCATCACCCGGGTCCCTGGTGTTGCGGATGTGAACGTCGCCCACGAGGCCGGGGTGCCCCAGTTTCAAATCCGGGTGGACCGGGATAAGACCGCGGATCTGGGCCTGACAATACGCGATGTGACCAGGATACTGGAAACAGCCATTGCCGGTTCCCAGGCCGGGGAATACCGGACCGGCGGCGATTCCTATCGTATCCTCGTGCAACTGGAAGATGCGGAAAGGCTTTCCCTGGAGGATATTCTGGATCTGACCCTGACCACGGCATCGGGCGAAGCAGTGACCCTGCGCAACGTGGTGAGGGCCGATCCGGGACGGGGCCCTATTGTCATCGATCGCAAGGACCAGCAGCGGACCGTGACCATCGAGGCCAATGTGGCGGGCCGCGATTCCGGATCCGTTGCCACGGACATTCAGACCCTTCTGGACCGGATCCCCCGGCCTGTGGGATACGATCTGACCGTGGCAGGGACATTCGAAGAGCAGAAAAAGGCATTCAATGAACTGGTCGCCGCCCTGGTGCTGGCCCTGATTCTCGTCTACATGGTACTGGCCTGCCAGTATGAATCGCTTGTCAATCCGCTGGTGGTCATGTTTTCCGTGCCCGTGGCCGCGGTGGGGGTGCTGGTGACCCTGTTTCTGACCCATACCACCCTGAATATCCAATCCTATATCGGGTGCATTATGCTGGGCGGGATCGCCGTCAACAACGCCATCCTCCTGGTGGACCAGGCCGGTCGTCTGGGCCGGCGCGGCATGCCGGTCCGGGAGGCGGTGGTGGAGGCCGGGCGTCGCCGGCTCCGGCCCATCCTCATGACCACCCTCACCACCATCCTGGGCCTCCTCCCCCTGGCCCTCGGCATCGGCGAGGGGGCCGACGCCCAGGCCCCCCTGGCCCGGGCGGTCATCGGGGGGCTTACCGGATCCACGGTGATTACCCTTGGGCTCATCCCGGCCATCTACTCTCTGTTTCACAGAGATCCTCGTCTGGACGCGACTGAAAAGGAGAAGATTGCCGAAACGCGCCTCTGCTCTCTATGAGCGGTAGGCGCAATCCTGCTGACCCGTGACCCACGGCTGCTCGCCTGAGAAGAGAATTCCGGTCCGTCACGGATTCCCCATTGACATAAACGGATAAGAACTTAGTATAAATAGTAAATTGGAAATGCGCCGTTCTTAGATGAGATGATAGAGGAACGGTTCTGCAAAATCCGGCCGGCGTCATGCCGGATACATCCGTTTTTTCTGTGATGAGGGACAGGAAGAGCGACCCTCTGTTTTGGTTTAACCTTCCCATTTGTACTCCGAGCCATACAGGGCATTCGCCAATACCCTCCGAGCCATAAGTAGGACCTTCCCATCCGTCCGGTTGCCCGGAAACGACGGTTGTGCGTTGCGGTCGCATTGCCAAGGGAAAAGTCGTTTCTTTATTTTTGGCGGCAGACGAAGGGCAGTGTCCCTGGCCGAGATTGCAATAAAGGAGGAGCACAATGACAACACTCAAAAATGGAGATTCCGTAAAGGTCCACTACACCGGCACGCTGGAGGACGGCCGCGTATTCGACACCTCCAAGGGACGTGACCCCCTGGAATTTAAAGCCGGCGATGGCCAGATTATTACGGGTTTTGAAAACGCGATTCTGGGAATGAAAGTGGGCGAAACCCGCGACTTTGAAGTGGCCCCGGATGAGGCGTACGGTCATCGACAGGAGGAGATGGTCCTGGAGGTGCCGGTGGGTGAATTTCCTGACCACATCGAGCCGAAGATCGGTATGCGGCTGCAGCTGAAGCAGCAACAGGGGAGTCCTTTAGAGGTGGTGATCACCGATATTTCGAATGAGGCAGTGACACTGGACGGAAATCATCCTCTGGCAGGTCAGACGCTGCACTTTCAGGTGGAGCTTCTGGAGATCGCAACCCCTGCATGATCTTGAACCGCAGACCGCCCCAAAGCCCCTTTTTCCGTTTGGAAAAGGGGCTTTTTTGCCCCTTATCTGGGTAATCTCTTTGAACACCCGTAAAACGGCTTGTCTTATAATCTCAGCCTTCCTCATGCAACCGTTGTCCCACGCCAGGCCGCCATCGTTCAAAGCACCTGCCAAGGGCTTCTTGAGCATCCTGCGCCCGGCCCATCTTTCACAGATGCATTGTCTGCAACACCAGGATATGGTATTATTATTTTGAATAAGATTGTGTCCGTTATCCCAATCCCGCCAGGCAGGCGGGTCTATACTGCCTATAGTGAGAGCCCTGTGCTTTCTGAGGAGGTGGAGCATGACCATCAGCGAGCTTGCCGGGAAACCGGCGCCCCGTGAACTTCTCGTAAACATACCGCAACTGATTACGGCCTATTACACCCGCATACCGGATGTCTCAGACCCGGCCCAGAGGGTCTCTTTCGGCACGTCCGGCCACCGGGGGTCGGCCTTTAAAAATAGCTTTAACCAGGACCACATCCTTGCGGTGAGCCAGGCCATCTGCGAGTACCGGAAGGCACAGGGCTTCAACGGCCCCCTTTACCTGGGGATGGATACCCATGCCCTGTCGGAACCGGCCATGGCAAGCGCCCTGGAGGTCTTTGCCGCCAATGACGTTACAATGATGATTCAAGCGGGGGGGGGCTACACGCCCACCCCGGTGATCTCCCATGCCGTCCTGTCATACAACCGGGGCAGAAAGACCGGCCTGGCGGACGGCGTGGTGATCACGCCTTCCCATAACCCGCCGGCAGACGGCGGTTTCAAATACAATCCGCCACACGGCGGGCCTGCAGACACGGATACCACCCGCATCATTGAACAAAGGGCCAATGAAATCCTGCGCCACGGGACCGGGAATATACGACGGATGCCTTATGAGAAGGCGATTTCCGCGGGGACCACCCATGAGCACGATTATGTGGCCGCATACGTGGCTGATCTGGCGAACGTGATTGACATGGAGGTCATTGCCGGATCAGGACTCAAGGCGGGGGTTGACCCGCTGGGGGGTGCGGGCGTCCATTACTGGGACCCGATACGGGACCGGTATAAACTGGATATTGATGTGGTCAACCGGTCTGTGGACCCCACCTTCGGGTTTATGACCGTGGATAAAGACGGACAGATCCGGATGGACTGTTCTTCACCATATGCCATGGCGAATCTGATCGGGCTGAAGGAGAAATTTGACATCGCCTTCGGCAATGACGCGGACACGGACCGCCACGGCATTGTGACCCGGGGCGCCGGACTCCTTGCACCCAACCACTATCTTAGCGTGGCCGTCTGGTATCTGTTTCAGAACCGCTCCGGCTGGAGCCCGGATGCGGCCGTAGGCAAGACCCTGGTATCCAGTTCCATGATCGACCGGGTGGCTGCATCCTTGAAGCGGAGGCTCTCCGAGGTGCCGGTGGGGTTCAAATGGTTCGTGGACGGGCTTCTGGATGGGTCCTGCGGGTTCGGGGGTGAGGAAAGCGCCGGGGCCTCGTTCCTTCGAAAAGACGGCACTGTCTGGACCACTGACAAGGACGGGATCATCATGGACCTTCTGTCCATGGAGATTACCGCCAGGATGGGCCGCTATCCGGATGAACTCTACGCGGATCTGGAAGCGAAATTCGGTGAGGCCATGTACCAGAGAAACGACATCCCGGCGACCCCTGAGCAAAGGGCCGTTCTGAAAAGGCTCTCCCCTGAGATGGTGCCGGCAGAGGCGCTGGGAGGGGAAGAGATCATCGCGAAACTGACCCACGCGCCGGGAAACGGGGCCGCCATCGGCGGGCTCAAGGTCGTCGCGGAAAACGCCTGGTTTGCCGCCCGCCCCTCAGGCACCGAGGCCATCAACAAGATTTACGCAGAGAGCTTCAAGGGAGAGGCGCACCTGAAACAGGTGGTCGAGGAGGCCGTAGAAATCGTTCATGCGGCCTTCAGGGCAGCAGGAATCCAGTGATTGAGGGATTTAGCGATTTAGGAATTTAGGAATTAAGGGATTAAGGAATTGAGGGATTGAACGATGTTGGGGAGATAAGGTCTTCCTTACAATTCCCGTGCATTTCGCCTTGCGCCTGATGCCTTGCGCATGGCGCCTCAAAATGGAGCCCGTGATGAACCTTCCTCTGAAAAAAACCAAGATCGTCTGCACCATCGGACCGGCCTCCCAGTCCCCCGCCATTCTAGAGCAGATGATCCGAAACGGTATGAATGTGGCACGCCTCAATTTTGCCCATGGCGATTTTGAAAGTCACCGGCAATTGATTGCGGATATCCGGTCTGCTGCAGCGGCCGCGGGTGAGCGGGTGGCCCTGCTGGCCGATCTGCCCGGACCGAAAATGCGCATCGGCCATTTGGTGGAGGAGCCGATCGAACTGGAACGGGACCAGGCCTTTACCCTGGTGAACGGGGATCTGAAAGGCGATGCCAACGCCGTTTCCATCAGTTTTGAGGGGCTGCCCAGGGTCGTTCGCCCCGGGAATACCATTTTCCTAAACGACGGTCTTGTTCAGCTCAAGGTGGAAAGGATCGACGGCAACGCAGTACACTGCAGGGTCATGGTCGGGGGGCATCTCCGCTCCCATAAGGGAGTCAATTTTCCCGGTATCGATCTGGGCATCAGCGCATTCACGGATCGCGATCGCGAGTGCCTGGAATTTGCCCTGGGCGAGGGCGTGGACGCCATTGGAGAGTCGTTTGTCCAGGGGCCGGACGATGTTAAGGCCCTGCGCCGGGCAGCTGCGGACATGGAGTATGATCCTTTTGTCATCGCCAAGATCGAACGCTCCGGCGCGCTCGAAAATATCGATGCCATATTGAGTGTGGTGGACGGGATCATGGTGGCCAGGGGGGACCTGGGCGTGGAGGTCCCTATCGAGGAGATCGCCGTGGTTCAGAAGGGGCTTATCCGCAAGGCCAATCTGGCGGGAAAACCGGTGATCACGGCCACACAGATGCTCCTGTCCATGGTGAACAACCGGCGCCCGACCCGGGCCGAGGTGACGGATGTCTCCAATGCCATTTTAGATGGGACAGACGCGATCATGCTTTCCGAGGAATC
The DNA here is from genome assembly GCA_021737785.1 of Deltaproteobacteria bacterium. NCBI lineage: Bacteria > Pseudomonadati > Myxococcota > Myxococcia > Deltaproteobacteria bacterium. The sequence continues at coordinate 754 of JAIPDI010000087.1, read as the reverse complement.
CGCTTCAGGCATCTACCCGGTGGAGGCCGTGGCCGTAATGACCCGCATTGCGCGGGTTGCAGAGGCGCACCTGGACGCCCGTCCGGTTCGTGAAGCCTTGATCTCGTCAGAAGCGGAGGGAGACCTGAGCGTGGAAGACCTCATCTCCCTGAGCGTCCATTCAACGGTTAGACGACTGACCCCGGCCGCTGTGATCACCCCTACCGAGACCGGGACCACGGCCAGGCGGATCGCCCGTTTCCGGCTGCCGGTCTGGATCGCCGGCATCAGCGCCAATGAATCGACGTGCCAGAACCTGCAATTTTCTTATGGTGTCTACCCGGTGTGCCAGCCGGCGTATCCTGAAAATCTGGAGGTGTATGCGCGAGACGCGCTTGCCCGACTCGGGATTACAAAGGGACTTGTTATATTGACCCAGGGGCCTTCCGCGGGGAACCGGGGCGGAACCAACCGGATGGAGATCATCGATCTGGCAGGGGGCGGGGAGGAAAGCGCAGGGAGCATGGGGCAGGGAGCAGGGAACGAGGTTCAGCCAGCAAAGGGATGAACGTCGAACATCGAATGAAGCAGGGCAGGGGGGAAGTGAGATGTCGGGAGCCGGGATTCAGAAAAGACCGCATACCTGAAACCATCAACCCGTTTTGAGCTGTTCAGCGCGCCCGTCATCCAGCATCCAGCATCCAGTATCCGCTCCACTATCTCACCAGGACCAGTCTCACGTCCATGACATTGGTACCGGTGGGGCCGGTGATGA
>JAIPDI010000086.1 GCA_021737785.1 Deltaproteobacteria bacterium | reverse complement strand
TTCATCACCATGGATAACGGGATAAATCACATGAGAACAGACGTGCGCAAGATACGGCCGGCCGAGCTGGCCTTTGATATTGACGGGGTCATCGCCGACACCTTCAGGGCCTTTGTGAGAGAGGCCCGTGAATCGTATGGTCTGGATATCGAATATGAGGCCATCACCGAGTATGACTTCACAAAGGTGATTGATATGGATCAAGAAACGAGTGATGCCATCATTGAAAGGATACTGGAAGACCCGATAGGCATAGGGATCGGCCCGATCCGGGGTGCATCGGACGTGCTGAGGCGACTTTCCCGTTTCGGGCCGCTCTGCCTGGTAACGGCAAGGACCAACCGGGAGGCCATCATGGAGTGGATCCAACAGACATTGCGGATCCACGACGGGAATCCTATCCGCCTGGAGGCCACAGGGACCCACGAAAACAAGCTCCCGGTGCTCTTGAAGCATGGGATCCGGTATTTTGTAGAGGACCGTTTGGAGACCTGCTATCTCATGCAGCAAAGCCCGGTGACGCCGATTGTCTTTGATCAGCCCTGGAACCGCCAGGCCCATCCGTTCTTATGCGTCGGGAGCTGGGATGACATCCGTGATATGGTTGAATGGGAGGCAACATAGCGACTTCCTCTTCCCAGGCCCTGTGCCCAATCCGGTCAAATGCGCAGGTCGTCCTTTGGTAGCGAAAACTTGAAGCTCAAAGCTGAAAGCTGAAAGGCAGGCACTGCTGTTTACGGATTCAGTAGCGGCCAAGGGCCTGCGTCCGGCACATGTACCTCAGGAAACCGGCTTTTCTGTTGACACGGGAAATGTGCAGCAGTAAAAAATGGATTCAGCGCCGAGAGGTATGGAATTGCCGTTAACCCCTTAACAGAGAGGAAAAACATGGATATCACGGAACCCAAAATAACGCCTCAGGAGATCCTGATCCTTCAGGATGACAACTTCAATCCGGATAATGTCTGCATCGTTACCGGGGCTGCCATGGGGATCGGCAGGGCCACTGCCGTGGCGGCCGCGGCCAATGGCCTCACCGCCGTCGGCCTGGACGTCAACGAAGAGGAGGCGTTAAAGACCGTCCAGATGGTCCATGACATGGGAGGGAAGATGGTCTTTGTCAAGGCCGATCTCACCAAGGATGAGGAGATCAAGCGTGCCGTGGCCGAGGCGGCCAAGGTGGGGACTATCAAATACCTGGTGAATATCGCCGGGGTCCAGCACATCGATTCCATCGATAACTTCCCGATGGAAAAATACGACTTCATGCATCGGCTGATGCTTCGGGCGCCCTTTTATCTTTCCAAGCTAACCATCCCTCATATGAGAGGGAGCAGCGACGGGACGGGGGGCATCGGCAATATGGCCTCTATTCACGGGCACATCTGCACCCTGAACAAGGCCGCCTACAATATCATGAAATTCGGGCTGAGGGGCCTGAGCCAGTCCATATCCGCGGAAGGGGATGGCAAGATCCGTTCCTTTACCGTGAGCACCGGATTCATCAAGACGGCCCTGGCCCTGAACCAGATCCCGGCCCAGGCCAAACAGCGGGGCATCACGCCGGAAGAGGTGGTGCGGGACGTCATGATGGGGGATTCGCGCATCAAAGAGATGATGACGCCCATTGAGGTGGCCAATCTGTTTTTATTCGGGTTTTCCCGGTTCGGGCGGTACCTGGTGGGCGGCGATCTCCTCTTTGACGGCGGCATGGTCCTGACCTATGCGGAAAAGAAGGCCGTCAAGCGGAACCCTGAAGCATAAGGGCACCCGGCCTGTCGAAGATGGCGGCAATATGGGAAACGTGAACAAGACCGGTGCAGGACGTCATGGGCGTACGCGCCCACGCACGACATGGACATGGATACGGGACTATCCGACAGTAGTGAGTCGAATGCTACCCCATTCGCTTGAGTCTCGAGGATGACTTGATTCTATTGGAGAAAAGTTTGGTGCAGGTGGGGCAATAGAGGGGGTGATCTTTCACCGCCGTATGCCGGGTGGTCTGCAGTTCCACATGCTTGAGGAATTTCTGGGAGGCAAAATATCTGCCGCAGGCATGACACCGTTCAAGAACGTGGACCCCGATGATCTCATCGCGGATGGAAATGGTCCGGGTGTTGCCCATATCTTTTATCTGGATGGCCCCTGTCGGGCAGATGTTGGCACAGGTGCCGCATCCGATACAGCGGCCCTTTTCGGGCACCACAAAGCTCATGCCATCCCGCGTTTCCATTTTGAGTGCCCCGGCTCCCACAATTTCTTTGCACACACGGATGCAGAGCCGGCATCTGACGCAGCCGTCAGCCACGGGGCCGGGATCCACGCCATATTCATCCGCCAGATGTCGAATGACCTGAGACTGGGGGGCCATGGCCAGGAGATTGCGAAAAGCGGACTGTCGCGCCTTTGTCACCAGATCGCTTTCGGTGGTCACGTCCAGCCCTTCCTTGACCTTCAGGATACAGGAGAGGAGAATCCTCTGTTTTCCGGTGCGTCCGCGGACTTCCACACCGCACAGTTTACAGGCGCCGATCGGCTTCAGGGCCTCATGATAACACAATGTGGGGATCCTGATCCCCTTTGAACGGGCCACCTGCAGGACGGAAACCCCTTCTTCGGCCTCGATCTCATTCCCATTTATGATCATTCTGGGCATTTATCCTGTCCTCTGTTTGGGCCCTAATCGCGACCTGCCTCGTGGAGATCGTTCACATACTCCTCCAGGTAGTGGAGTTCGGTGGAGAGGGTTCCCACCTGATGGTGGGCAAGATCACAGATACTGATCAGCGAAACAATCTCCCCCCCGTCGATCACCGGTATATGCCGGATACCTGTCTGAATCATGAGCGACAGGGTGGCGTCTATGTCGTCTTCGGGCCTTGCCACAATCAATTTATTGGTCATGGCGCTCCTCATTTCGATCTCTTTGAAAGGCCGCTTCCCGGACCTGGCATAGCTGAGCAGGACATCCCTTTCCGTAAAGATGCCGACCGGGCGGTTGCCTTCAATGACGATCACCGCAGAGAGGTCTTTTTCCGTCATCAGATTGATGGCGTCTTCCACCGAGAGGTGGCTCTCTATGACGACGGCAGGGCCGCCCTCTTGATCAATCACATCCTGAATCGACATGAATCCCTTTCTCCAATGAGGGAAAAGTTTTTCGAGGCAACCGGGTATCCTCCATCAGGGCCGGAAGATAACTTCAGTTTGCATCCCCTCCTGTTCGTGAAAACAGGTTTTAGTGTACCGGGTACGCCATGAAGTCATGAAGGATGCCTGAACGTCAGTCCGTCAGGATGCGGAGGCAATCCTGAGGAAAACGATGGGTCCCTTCCTTGTCAAGGGTGACCTCAATGAGGGCATCAGGATCGTTCTTGACCGTGTCGGGATCGGTCACCACGCCGTGCAAGCCCACATACCGATCCATATATCCCTGCCAGCTCTCATCCTCGGAGCTTCTGTACACCTCGACCTTCTGACCTTTCCGAAACGCCATAACTCCCTCGCTCATCTTTCCGCTAGACCAGTACCTTGGGCGGTCCTGTTTCCGTCTGGTTTTCAACCCCGGATTTCCTGGCGCATTCCAGGCAGAGGACCCTTTCGGTCAAATGTTGATTGATCCCTTTGATCCGTTTTCGGATGAAATCATGATACCTGGCCGGACCGATGACCTCGCCGCACGCCTCACAGGTTTCCACCTTGAGGCGGTTGAGGACCGTACCGCACAGGCTCAGGACCCTTTCGTCGCCCAAATCCTCCATCTGCATGGCCCCGGTGGGGCAGTTGGCTGCACACGCGCCGCACAAGATACACCTTTCAGCGGTAATTCTGAAATCCGTAGGATCCGGGTGATCGAAATCCAGGTATCCCATCTGCAGGGCGTCCACCCCCATCTTGTCGCGACATATCTCCACGCAGCGGCCGCATCGGATGCAGATGTCGCACCTTAAACAGCGCCGGGCCTCTTCCCGGACGGCGTTTTCCGGATACCCCAGCTCCACCTGCTGAAAGGTCACCCGTCTTCTCTCGTCATTGAGCATGGGCATGTCCGGCCGCTGGAGGCTCATCTTGGTGGAGGCAGGGATTTGAGTGAACGCCATGCGACGCCGGCGTACAGGCACCGGGGGCATTTTGGGCTGAGGGATGCCGCAAAGATATCGATCGATGGCGGCGGCGGCCCGCTTCCCTCCGGCGATGGCCTCCACCACGGTGGCAGGGCCTGAAACAGCGTCTCCTGCCGCAAAGACACCCTCTACGGAGGTCTCCATGCTGGCGATGTCGACGCCCACCGTGTTTCGCCGGGACCATTTCAGGGTTCCAAGATCCATCAGCCCGGAAGGATCCACGGTCTGCCCGATGGCCGGTATAACCGCATCCACATGAAGCAAATAGTCACTCCCCTCCACAGGGACCGGTCGGCGCCGACCGCTTTCGTCCGGAGGGCCCAGTTCGGTTCTCATGCATTTCAGAGAAGAAAGTGTGTCATCATCACCCAGGATCTCCACCGGAATGGTCAGAAAGGAAAACCGAACTCCCTCTTCCTCGGCCTGTTGAACCTCCTCCTCATTGGCGGGCATTTCCGACCGTGTCCTCCGGTAGATCACCGATACCTCGTGGCACCCAAGCCGGACACAGGTCCGCGCAGCATCCATGGCCACGTTCCCCCCGCCGATAATCGCCACCCGCTTACCGGGCATATGCCGGTCGCCCAGGGCCACCCGTCGCAGAAAGGCGATGGCATCAACAACCTGAGGATACCGGTCTTCTCCGGGAATGCCGACCGTCAAAGAGGCGTGGGCCCCCACGGCGATGAGAAAGGCCTCGAACCCCTCCTCCCTGAGCCGGTCAAAGGTCACGTCCTTACCCAAACGGGTGTTGAAACGGAATTCAACGCCCAGATCCTCGAGCATGGATACTTCCTGATCGATGACCTCTCTGGGAAGGCGGTATCTTGGAATTCCCACCATCATCATCCCGCCGGCCATCGGGAGCGCGTCAATGACGGTCACCCGGTATCCTTTGAGGGCAAGGTAGTAAGCGGCCGTCAATCCGGCCGGCCCGGCGCCCACAATCCCCACCTTCCGGCCGTTGTCGGCGGATTTTTCGGGGTTCCGATAGAGGCGATCCGACATGGCCTTTTCTGCAGCGAACCCTTTGAGGTACTTGATTGAAACCGGCGTGTCGATCCGCCCTCTCACACACATGAATTCGCAAGGGTTGGTGCATACAAGTCCGCATACCCAGGGGAAAGGATTGTCCTTCCGGATCAGTTCAATGGCTTCTTCGTCACGGCCTTCTCCTATCAGGGTTACATAGCTGGGGACATCGATGCCGGCGGGACAGGACATCTGGCAGGGCGCAGGAGCCAATCTGACACAATCCGCGTCCGGACATGTCCGGGTTTCGAGGTGGCTCAGAAAGACCTCCCTCTGTTTTGTAAACACGGATTGAAGCCATTTCCCGGTTTCCTGGCAGGCCTTATCGGGGATTTCCGTGACAAGGCGTTGGGCGAGGGACTCCATGGCGGGGAGGTGCTCAGGCCCCCCCCTTCCGGAAGAGATGTCCTGCATTAACGCCAATATATCTTCAGCCAGCTGCTTGCCCCTGGCATTCTTCAGTTGCCCTCCGACAACGGCATCTGACAGCCGCTTTACGGTGTCGGCAACAGGGCATATTCTGTCTGACATATAATTTCATCCCAAGGCGGCCTAACAGCCGCAACCAAAAGGTTTCACCCAAGTCCCGGAAGCGTTCTGGACGCCCACGGGCAAACTTATCGCGTTGCAGAGAAGTTACAGACAAAGACTCTAAGGCGGCATGGCCGCAACTCAATGAGAGGTCCCGGTGTAAATAGATTACAACAGGACAGTCCCGGGCTACTCCAGGGAGGTCATGGCCTTTGCATAGCGTTCCCGTTTGATCTTGGGGGCCTTTTCGGCCGGTGCGAACTGAAGACACTTGGTGGTGCACACCGTGACGCAGGCAGGTTCCAGGCCCTTGTCAAGACGATCCATACAGAAATCGCATTTGACCGCCTTCCCGGTTTCAGGATTCCACTGGGGTGCTCCCCATGGGCAGGCCGACATGCAGGTCTTGCATCCGACACAGAGGGCCGGGTCGACAAATACGATACCGTCTTTGTCCCTCTTCCGCATGGCGCCGGTGGGACACGCGGCCACGCACCAGGGGTCCTCACAGTGAAAACAGGGCATGAAGGTATACCCTGCCTTTGGAAGCCCTCCGATAAAAACCGGACCGACGGTGATGATCTCACACAGCTTCGGACCGACCGGCAAGTCCTTATTGCTCTTGCACGCCACCTCGCAACTGTGGCACCCGATGCACTTTTTGGTATCCTGTGACAGATAGTACTTGCTCATCATCTTCCTCCCATTGTGCCTGTCGCTGTTCCTTCGAGCTTCGTCACGGTCACAAAGGTGTCATGCAGGGCCGGACTCCCGCCGATCATATCTGAAATATTTTCCATTAGCACCGCGTCGCTCACCCCTTTGTTAAAAGATCTCGTTGCCGCTTGGGATTGGTGCCCGTAGCCGTGCAGCATGAAGACCGCCTCAGGATGAATCAGGTCCGTCACCAATGCACGCATCTCTCCCGAGCCTCGGCTGGACGATATGGTCACCATGTCCCCCTCTTTTATTCCGAGCCGAGCCGCTTCTTTGGAATTCATCCAGAGTGTGTTCTCAGGGGCAATCTCATTCAAGTAGGGGTTGTTCTGTGTGGAAACGTGCGTATGCAGGGCGCAACGCCCAGTGATTAATCTGAATTGGCCCTTCGGCGGCGAGGGCATCGATTCATATTCGGGGAAGGAAGGAAACCCTGCGTCTTCCAGGAGAGATGAGACCAGTTCGATCTTGCCGGAAGGCGTCTTGAATTTGAGGGAGTCTTCCCTGTCCCAGAAAATCTGTTTGTCCGTGTAGGCGACGAATCCCTTGGACCGAAAATCTTCCGGATAGAATCCGGTGCCTTCCAGTTGCCACCTGACCAGGTCCTCCATGGTCGTGTATGGGAAATACGCGCCCGTCCCCAACCGTTCAGCGATCTGTTTAAGAATAATGGCCCCGGGCCGGGTGTCATAACGCGGGGTAACGCACTGCTGTCTCAGAAACATCTGCGGCTTGAGTCCGTTTGCCTGTTGAATAGAATCCGTGCGCTCCAGGTAGGTGGATTCAGGAAGGATGACGTCGGAGTACCAGGCGATATCACTGTAATTAACGTCAATGGTCACGATAAGGTCCAGCTTGTCCAGCGCCTTCTTGGTCAGGGTGCTGTCCGGTATGGACATGATCGGATCAAAGCGGTAATTGATGAGCGCCTTGAGTGGATAGGGATCCTCCTCAAGGATGGCCCTGGGCAGCATCTGTGCGACACCGTGATTCGGATCAGGGAGGGGAAAATCAGGTGTCCCCACCTTGTCAAACCGCGGCTTCGTGATCTCCGGAAACGTCTGTTCCGTGAGTTTGCGCGCCGGTTTCCCGCCCACTTCCCCAGGTCCTTTTTTGAAGAAGATGCCGCCCTTTGCCTCGATACTCCCCATGAGGGCATTCAGAATCAGGATGGACCTGCGTTGATATATTTCATTGGCGTGATTGGCGCCCCGGTATCCGTAATGAAAGATCACCGCGGGTTTGTCCTCGGCCAGTTCCCTGGCCAGCGATTCGATCTCCGAGGCGGCTATGCCCGTCTCCTGTTGCGCCCACTGGGGCGTATACGGCTGGACAAAGTCCTGAAGCTGGGCCAGCCCCGAGACCCAACGATTCACATATGCGGCATCATACAACCTGTCTCTAAGGATCAGATGAATCAGCGCATAGTTGAGGGCAAGGTCGGTCCCCGGCCGGATCATCCAGTACCGATCCGCCTTGGTGGCGGTGATGCTCACCCTCGGATCGATACAGGTCAGTTTTGCGCCCTTTTCCAGGGCCTCGGTCAAGGCCCTCACGCCCTTCACCTCAATGGCCTCGAAAATATTGCGGCCGTAAAGGACGATGTGCCGGGTGTTCTTGTAGTCTATGCCCATCTGGGCATCGGTATACCCGAAAAGGGAACGCGCCGCCGTATTGACCGAACCCTTGCAGAGGGCATCATGGGTGAAATGGTTGGGTGATCCGATGGCCTTGAGGAAGGTCTTGCTCACATGGGTGGCAAGCTGGGTCCGCTCCCCCAGGGCCACGCTGTGCCCCCCATGTTCATCAATGATCTTTTTAAGCTGTCCTCCCACCCTGTCGAGGGCCTCCTCCCACGTGGCCTTTTTCCACTGTCCGGATCCACGGGGGCCGGTCCTGATCATGGGCGACTGAACCCTCTCATGGTCATACAAAAAGGCGATCCCGGCCGCCCCCCGGGGGCAGAGGCTCCCCTCCATCCCTGCCACATGGGGATTCCCTTCAATCCACTTCACCTGGTCATCCTTTGTGATCACCTTTATGGGACAACGCACCGAACACATAAAACACAGGCTGTACACTTCAGATTCCATGCATGTTCTCCTCAGTCCGAAACTCCGCTTTTTCTCTTCTCAGATCGGCGCTCTCCATACGTCCGGCACTATTGCGTATCGCAGAGAGAAAGCAGATCTGAAAATGCATCCCTTGGTCGAATGGCTGAATGAAATAATAGGATTCAAAAGAAATTTTGCGGGTGAAAATGCTTATCACTATTCGACGCGGGTGTCAAGTCTCGCACAGCAGTGCAGGCAATTTTCATTTTGGGGCCATAGCCTTGCGGGAGCGGCTTCCCGGCCGCGAAAATGCGCGGCAGGATGACGCTCACATGGCATTGTGACTGCTAGGTCCGCTCCATAATGGGAATTGCTGCAGAAGTCCTGTGCAGTCTGAATACCAAGGTACAACCCGGCGGGTTCAGGTGTTCTGCAGAATATGGCATTTCGGCCAAGAATTCATGAGGGCGATCCGTCCGGCCCTCATGGGCGGATGATGACCCCCTCTTATCGGCCTGAATACTCCTCCCGCATGATCCTCTTGAGGACTTTGCCGGCGATGTTGCAGTTGTGCCGACAGGTTATTCCTTTTCCCGTTCAAGCAGGCGTCTCAGTTCTTCTGCCACAAAATCGATGTGTCGCCTGGCCTCTCTGGACGCCCGTTCGGCGTCTCCCTCTTGAATGGATTTAAAAATATTGAGGTGCTGTGCGGCAATCAGTTCGCGATTCGCCTCTTTCTTGAAGAGGGTCTCCCGGGAGACGATCTGGGTATTCCAGAGGATATGATAGCAGGAGGCCATGAGATGTGAAAAGATGGTGTTTCCTGTGGCCTGGGCAATGGATACATGAAAATCCGCATCTGTCCTGGCATCATCTTTTTTGAGGTTCAGGTTTTTCTGATCCTTCTCTATGATTTTTGCTATTTTTTCAATGTCCTGTTGTGAGGCCCGTTTCGCGGCGTTGTAAGCGACCCAGCTTTCCATGGCCCGCCGGATCTCCAGGAGCTCAAAGATCTTCTCCATGTCCTGTGCAATGAGAATGCTCACAGGATCTGCGAGAAATTTCTCGGCAACGGATCGGACAACGATCTTGCTTCTCGGCCGGATGTCAATAAACCCCATGGTTTGAAGGGCGTTGAGGGCCTCTCTCAACGGGGGACGGCTGACCCCGATCATCTCGGCCAGATCCCGCTCCGAGGGGAGTTCGTCTCCGGGTTTCAGCTCGCCCTTGCTCAGCATCTCCTTGAACTGCTCGATGATTTCATCCGAGATCTTTCTGGCGGAAATTCTCTTGAACATCAGATCCTTTGTATGCGCCTATGCAGGCAAGCAACAAGTAAATGGTTTGCCGACAGGGTTCCCTGGTTGACACAACACTGTTTTGTGTGGTTATACCAGATACATTTCTTCTCTGCAAGAGCTATTTTCACATCCAATTTCATGGATGATTTCCACGTTCCTTACATCGGTCAACGGCGTGCCATCTTATGTTCAATATATAATAATTACTAATTATTATAATTAG
>JAIPDI010000085.1 GCA_021737785.1 Deltaproteobacteria bacterium | reverse complement strand
CTCCCGGGTTGCCGCATATTCGCAATGTCCGACATGCCATGGTCTCAGACCCCGGAGAGGCGCCACTGACTTGCCATTCGCCAGCAGACATGTTGACTTCCGTAGATGGTAATACGTCGTCCCTCTCAACTAATCCTTTCGAGGCTCAATCCCTTCAACCATACGGCTTACGGCCTGTCGTCTCGCTGTCCTACGCTTAATCTCAAGGATTGCTCCCGTCGATCCAAGGACTCGCTACCCGGTGTCTGGCCAGCCTTCCGGGACGGGCTTCGCACCCGCTAAAATATGCGACCTTGCCCGGCCGCACACCATCTGGATATCTCCCGCATTCAGCACCACCCAAGATGACAGATATCTGCCATGTCTTATTTGCTAAAATATCAGAAATATCGATAAGATATGTAGCATGCTGAAAACATCAATCTTGATTTGACCACCATTCCAGTGGAATAAGACAGCAGGCAATGGCCAACCTAAGAACAAATTCTTTACCGCGATTATCGTATTTGGACTCAGGTTCCGCAATGTGATATGATGGAAATATGAAACCCCAATCCGCCAGAGACGGAATGAGAAAATTCAAGGATGTGCCATTTTCTGTTCTCGTAAGAGATGACAGGGAACTTTTTGCTCTTCGCGCTGAATACGCTTCAGTTAGCGCGAGTGAGCGGCGAAAGGCAGCTGACTGGGAATACCATTCGCAGATTTCGGTTGATATCGTAAACAATGCATTAGCGCAGAGTGCTCAATCAGGCCTTGAAACTTCATCCTGGCCACCCGGAATTATCCCCCTTGCCATAGATCCATTGTATGCCCCTGCCATTCTGACAGTCGGTTCCATCGAATATCAGATCGGGCGTGTTGACGAAGCGATGCAGCTCTTTCTATCACTTACGACGTTGCCAAAGGATGAGGAAGACCTGGCGACTATCATAGACAAGGCCGGTGATTTTCTGATTGATCAAGATGATTACGAGAATGCTCTTGGCCTCTATTCTGCTGCTGAAAAAGCCTTTCCGGATGAAGTGGTTTACCTCCTTGGATCGGGATATTGCCTTGGACAGCTTGGGCGTTACGAGGACTCTGTAGAGAAACACAGGCGCGCAAATGCCTTGGAACCGGACAATTACAAGCACCTAAATGATCTGGGTTACTCATTGCTTGAGGCAGGAAGGTTCGACGAAGCCAAAGAAATTCTGAAAAAGTCAATTTCCCTTGCTCCCCCGGACTATGAATTTCCGCGTAACAATTTAGCCGAATTGCAGAAACGAAGAGTCGATGAAGAGATCATCGACTGATGACGGAGCAGCAATAACCAAAGCGAGTAAGGTTATCTTTCTCAGCTTTCCTGGAATTAGACGTTTTTTCCCTTTCAAGGGGAGTGCCTGATCAGGCTGAAACGGCTTTGATTGGAACGAAACACACCGGGACTACCATTTGCACATTCCTTCCGGATATCTCACAAATCCAGCACCAGCTTTTTTGACGGATATCTGCCATCTCTGGCAGGCCTCTGTGGAGCGTAAATTCGAGCTATAGCAGCCAGTTACTACACCATATGGGAATGGCTGATACCGGTCGAATTGGGGGAATCACATTTCCCCTACAAACAGAGGAGATACTTTTGAAGGCACCGAAAATGGCCTGACTGAACAATGGCTCACCTTTCAAGGCGCCAATACAAATTGCAATCATTGATATCATATTCAAAAAGTGAGATACTGATTGTCAGCTCTATGAGGGCCAACAACAGATTTATAGTAATCAATTAATTCAAGTAGTTCCTGACTTTTGGAGGTTCTCTCCAATGAAAACTCGATTCCTATATTTTCTGTTTGCCCTGTTCTACCTCATCCTGCTAATCCTTTTCGGTTGCTCAGGAGGAAGTGATACTCACACCGAAACAGATCCCAGGAACGGTTTCACTTACCCCGATCCGGCTGACTACAGCACACTCACCTGGACCGAAGCCTTCCAAGTCGCCCACCACAAGTTCTCACTTGAGTATGCCTTCAGTGAGTGGAAGGGTGTGGACTGGTCTGGTCTCTACAGCCGATTTATGCCGCGCATCATACAAGCCCAGACTGACGGAGACGAAAAAGCCTATTACCTTGCCCTTCACGAATATGTCTGCTCGATCCCCGACGGACATCTCAGTCTGGGCCCACAGAACGCCACACTGCCCACGGCCCTCGGAAAGGAACTGGCGGGTGGAGGGTTCGGGATGGCGGTGGCCGAACTGGATGATTCGCGGGTGATTGCGGCCGCAATCGTCCCGGGCGGGTCGGCCGATCTGGCAGGGATTGCTACAGGTGCCCAGATTATCTCCTGGGGAGGAGAGCCGGTCAAAACAGCCATCAGACAGATCGATGTCGGCGCCGTTCCTTTCAAGGTATTGACAGGCGCCCTCGGTGGCGAAAATCCCCAAGCCACACTGGAACATTACCGGCTGGAGCAGGCCAGGCTCCTGACCCGGGGCCCGGTCGGCGCGGGTGTCCAGGTCGAGTTCAAAAACTCCGGTTCGGCAGCCTCCCAAACGGCCACCCTCACGGCCGTAGACGACGCAGGACAGACTTTTTCCCTGTTGAACTTTGCAAGGAAGGCGGACTTTTCGGACCAAGTGGAGTACCGGATACTGCCGCAAGGTTACGGTTATGTCCTTGTTCGGATGGAACATGATCTGTCGAACACCGGTTACCCCACCCGGATCTTCCAAGAATTCCAAGAGGCGATCACCTCGTTTGTCGAGGCCAGTGTGCCCGGAGTCATCGTCGATTTGCGCGGCAATTATGGCGGATCGGACCAGCTTTCCGCTGACCTGTGCGGCTTCTTTTACTCTTCTCCTTCCTTCTACGAATATCAGGAATATTACGACAAAAGGGACAGCCAGTTTTTGCGGATCACGATTAACGAACATGAGGAACACGGCCTCAATCCGTTCGTCGACAACATCTCAATTAACCCGCAGACGCCCTATTTTGACGGGCCTGTGGTAGCCCTTGTTAATCCCGGAACGATAAGCTCTGGAGAAGGCCCGACAATGTGTATATCGCAGCTTCCGAAGGGGAGGGTGATCGGGTTTCACGGCACGAACGGCTCTTTCGGAATGGTGGGGGGGAACATCAAGATGCCAGGAGGGTACACCATAGAATATCCTTTCGGCCGTTCCGTCGACGAAAATGGGGTGATTCAGCTCGACAGCAGGAACGGGACCGGCGGTGTGGCCCCCAATCCTCGGGTTCCTAAAACCCTCGAAAATGTACTTGCCTTTGCGGCAGGGACCGATGTCGAGCTCCAATACGCCATCGAGCATCTGAGGGGGTGTACTGAGTATAGGTTTCAATAGCAGCTTTGTAATGAAAGATCTTGCCAATGATCCCTCTCATGCCTGCCCTCGTACGAATTTGATCCGATTTATCAGGGGCCATGCACGATTCCCGACATGGTGGTGTTCGGTCCAGTCTGTCGCCTCAGATCAGACCGGGCCAAGGGTTGAAAGAAGACAAATTGCGCAAATGTTCTGCTGACGCGCACTCGTACACCTTTAAGGAGGGTAAGTCAAGGTCAAACAGAGCGGTCCAGCAATTCTCATTATAAGGCAGACCCGCTGTCAAAATTCCGTGTGAGTGGCATGTTGCCACGACGTTTCGCGGCTCGGAAGCCGCTCCCACATGGCGATTTTCCCAAAAGGAGAATTGCTGAGAGCGATTTTGAGAAGGGCTTTCCGCAGGTAAGGCGGGGAGTCTAACTGTGCTCTTCCGGTCAAGCTGACAAACCGCGGCACCTTATTCGAACGTCCTTGGCTCAAATCCTTCCCGGTTCAATAGGGTCGCCCCACCTTCATCGGTCTGGGTCAGCACATAGAGCCCGGCCTTCTCCGCATACCTCCCCACATCGTCCTTCACCACCAGGGCCCCCATGGCCCCTACCATCTGATACTTCTCGTATTCAGGGAACATCTCCTTGAAACGAAGAAGCTTCCGTTCAACGAACCGGTCCACCATCCGCTTTTCCAGCTTGTTTTTCATCTCCACCACCAGCACCCGCCCCCCATCCACCGCCACCAGATCGAATTCTCAAGCATTTTCAAAGGACCTCGGCAATGGCCCTCCCCAGTTCCACGGTGGTGGCCCTGCCGCCCATATCAGGGGTGCGCAGTCGCGGTTCTTCGAGTACTGTCTCGATGGCCCGCTCGATAGCCTCTGCGGCCTCGGGATGCCCCAGATGGTCCAGCATCAAGGCCCCGGACCAGATCTGGCCGATCGGGTTGGCGATACCCTTCCCTGCGATATCAGGGGCAGACCCATGGACCGGCTCGAACATGGAGGGGAATTCCCGGGTCGGGTTGATGTTGGCCGAAGGCGCCACGCCGATGGTGCCTGCCACCGCAGGACCCAGGTCCGAAAGGATGTCGCCGAAGAGGTTGCTCCCCACCACCACGTCGAACCAGTCCGGGTGCAGGACAAAATGGGCGGTGAGGATGTCGATGTGATACTGATCGGCCCTGATCTGGGGAAACTCGGCAGCGATGGCCTTGAACCGTTCGTCCCAGTAGGGCATGGTGTGAATAATGCCGTTGGATTTGGTGGCCGAGGTCACGTGCCGGGCCTTGCGTTGCGCGGCCAATTCAAATGCATACCGGAGGACCCGGTCCACCCCCCTCCGGGTAAAAACCGATTCCTGAACGGCCATCTCGGCCTCGGTCCCTTTGTAGAGTCGCCCCCCGATCTCGGAATACTCGCCTTCGTTATTCTCCCTCACCACCACAAAATCGATATCCTCGGGTCCTCGGTCCCGTAGCGGCGAGACCATCCCCTTCAGCATGCGCACGGGTCGCAGGTTGATATATTGCGCCATCTCTCGCCGGATCGGGATGAGGAGCCCCCATAGGGAGACAGGGTCGGGCACACCGGGAAATCCCACTGCGCCCAGGAAGATCGCATCGCACATCGTGAGCTGTTCCATTCCGTCTTCGGGCATCATGCGGCCGGTGCGGAGATAGGTTTCGCAGCTCCACGGGAACATGCGCCAGTCGAAGGTGATTCCATATTGCCCGCCTCCCCTTTCCAGCACGCGTATCCCTTCAGGCACCACCTCTTTTCCGATACCGTCGCCGGGGATCACTGCAATTCGATAGCGTTTCATTCTCAACCTCTGTGGATGGTTTCCGGTATATTTCTTTACACCTCCAGCGCCGCTTTGACAATCTTGTTTACACCCTCGCGCACTGAATTTCAAATAATCGCCCCCAAGTTCTACGGCGTAGACCGGCAAACGTGTAGGTCCATATTTTGCATGGCTGTTGCCAGGGTCCACAAAGAAGGGCTCGCCCTCCTCTGAAAAGCGTAATTCCCATTGCCGTCGCTGAAATGGACAAGGTCGTTCAGGAAGTGGCAGCGACTGCCGAGGAATCCGCTTGAGCCGCTGAGGAGATGAATGCCCAGGCCTTTCAGATGGGACATATCGTAGGGGATATGATCGCACTTGTGGGCGCAGGGGAGAAGGGAGACGTCAAGGATATGGCAACCATCGCCTCATTTGACGCCCGCCTTGATTAAGCAGAAGGGTCCGCATCCATGAACCGGAGGAATTTAAATGAAAACTTCGACCTATTCTCTTAACCATATCCTTGAGTGCGGCGGCCCTATAAGGTATCTTCGTTCGGTCTCGCCGCAAATGGGCTTCCAATGAAATACCCTGAACCGGCCCTGCGCCATCGTGGTCGCGTAATCGTGTACCCATAAACGCGGAAACAGGGCTTATCCGTTGATCCCTCCTGCCGACCGAAGCGGTTGGCAGGCCTTTCTCACACCTATGGGAGATGCCATGTTGCTCAAGTCAACCGTCTTTTTCCATTTGACGGTTTATCTGATTTTCTCCTTACTGGGTACAGCACAGGATGTCTTGTGCAACACGGCACCGGTTCACTCCGAGCCGGCATCCCAGGTGCTGGTGATCCATTCATATTACCCCACCTTTACCTGGACCGACAACATCACCCAGGGGATCCGAAAGGCGTTCAGCGAGAACGGGCAGCATGACGCCCTCATCACTTTTGAATTCCTGGATGCCAAGCGGCACCCTGAAGCAGCATATCTGGATCGAACCGCCGAGCTGTTGCGCATGAAGTATCCCGATCCAGAGGCGATCGATGTCATCATTTGCTCCGATGATCAGGCCCTCGACTTTCTGCTCAAACGATCGGATACGCTGTTTCCGGGGGTTCCGGTCGTCTTCTGCGGCGTCAACGGGTACACCCCCCGGATGCAAGAGCGCGGGCGTCCCCTGACCGGCGTTGTGGAGGCCATTGATCCCAAGGCTACCCTGGAAGCCGCCCTCCGTCTTCAGCCGAATGCCCGTGATGTGCTGGTCATCAGCGATACGACCCTCACCGGCCAGGCCATCCTAAAGACGGCCCGCCGCACCTTCGACGCCTTCCGGAACAGATTGCAATTCCGCTATGTCAGCCTTATGACACTGGCCGGGCTTCAGGCCGAGGTATCCAGGCTTTCACCGGATGCCATCATGCTTCTGTTCGTTTTTAACCGCGATAAGGAGGGCCGCGATTTCACCCATGAGGCCAGCCTCAGACAGATCGCCGCCCATTGCAGTGCCCCCATTTACGGCCCCTGGACCTTTTACCTGGGCCATGGGATCGTCGGCGGTATGCTCACCAGCGGCGAGATTCACGGGATGACCGCGGCCCGACTCGCCCTTCGAATCCTCAACGGGGAACGGACCGAAAATATCCCCGTGGTTATGGAATCCCCCAATCGCTACATGTTCGATTATACCCAACTCACCTTGCATAACCTACCCGTGGACAGGCTTCCCCCAGGGAGCGTGATCATCAACCAGCCGGAAAGCTTTTATCGTACCTATCGATATCCCATCTGGGCCGCCGTCGTTGCGCTGATCACCCAGACCGGGATCATCATACTTCTGCTCGTCAACATCAGAAGGCGCAGGCAGGCTGAAAAGGCACTGGTTTCCAGTGAACAGCGATACCGCACACTTGTTGAAACCATGACCGACGCTGTATTTGCCCTGGATACCGATGGAAGGTTCACCTTCCTGAACCCTGAATTCGAGAGCATCACCGGATATCCTGTTCAGGACTTTCTGGGGCGCTCCTTTACTGAGATCCTTGTCCCTGAATATATCGCGCCAACCATCGAGAAATTCAGGCGAGGGCTTGCCGGTGAGCCGATCCCTATCTATGAAGTGATCCTTAAATACATGGATGGAGGGACTGTCCCAGTGGAATTGAAGGTGACCTCTCTGCTGGATGACTCCGGAAGGACGGTCGGCAGGATCGGGGTAGCCCGCGATATGACCGACCGTAAAAAGGCGGAAGAGGCCATGAGGGAGAGCGAAGAGAAATTCAGAACGTTTTTTAATCTGTCTCCCCAGGCCATCTCGCTTAGCGATGCGGAAACGGGAAAACTCCTCGATGTGAATCGGATGCTTTGCCATCTGACGCACTATTCACCGGAGGAGATCATCGGGAAAAGTTCAACGGAAGCAGGGCTTTTTTCTGAGCATGACAGGGCCCAGTTCAGAAAGGCGTTGCACACATCGGGAGAGGTCCATGGATTGAAAATGGATTTCAGGGCCAAAGACGGCTCCATTCTTAACGCGCTTATGTTCGCCAAAATCATCCAGGTTGCAGGGAAACCGCTCGTTCTTACCATATTCGTCGATATAACCGAACAGCAGAGGATGGAGGCCCAGCTGGTGCGTGCTCAGAAGATGGAGGCCCTCGGGACCTTGGCCGGCGGCGTGGCACACGATCTCAACAATGTCCTCTCCGGCATTGTCAGCTATCCGGAACTGATCTTGATGGATCTATCTGAAGAGAGCCCTTTGAGAAAACGGATCCTGGCCATTATGAAATCCGGGGAGCGGGCTGCCGCCATTGTACAGGACCTGTTGACCCTGGCCAGGAGAGGCATCGCCGCTACTGAAGTTGCGAATCTGAACCAAATCATAAAGGCCTATCTGGACTCTCCTGAATGCGACAAGTTAAAGGAATTTCATCCCGGGATCTCAATTGAAACCGATCTGGACACGGACCTCCTCAATATTATGGGGTCGCCGGTTCATTTATCCAAGACCGTCATGAACCTGGTCTCCAACGCTGCGGAGGCAATGAATACCGGCGGTACCATATTCATCTCCACCAGAAATACCTATATTGACATGCCTGTTAAGGGGTATGAGGATGTGAAAGAAGGCGATTACATCCTTCTGGAAGTGTCCGATTCGGGGGTTGGCATCTCACCGGAGGATATCAGGAGAATATTCGAGCCTTTTTACACCAAAAAAGAAATGGGCCGAAGCGGGACAGGGCTGGGTATGGCCGTGGTATGGGGAACGCTGAAAGACCACGGCGGATACGTAGATGTTCAAAGCACCGAAGGGAAAGGAACCACTTTTTTCCTCTATTTCCCCGTGACCAGAAGGGAACTGATCGAAACAACGCCATCCTTGCCGATGACAACATATATGGGCAATGGGGAACTCATTTTGCTGGTGGATGATGTGGAGGAACAACGTGAAATCGGGTCCGAGATTTTAACGACACTTGGGTATTCGGTCATTTCGGTTACAAGCGGCGAAGCCGCGGTGGATTACCTGAAAGACCATTCAGCGGATCTGATGGTGTTGGATATGATCATGGCCCCTGGAATAGATGGGTTCGAAACCTACAGGAGAGTTCTTCAATTCCGTCCCGAACAAAAGGCGATTATTGTAAGCGGCTTTTCAGAAACCGGGCGCGTCAAAGGCGCCCAGAGGCTGGGCGCCGGTCCCTATATCAAAAAGCCTTATACTCTGGAAAAAATCGGCATTGCCGTTAAGCAGGAATTGGAGAATCCTACGTCTCCGAATTCGTGACGAGGTGCCTTTAAGCACCAATAGCCTTAGAATGAGATATGACACGAAATGGAAATTGACAAGCAGGGGAACTTGTAGGATTATGAACTTTGGACAGCACCTGGAGTTCCATGATCACGAAACCCTTCCCAGGCATGACGTTAAAGCAAAGCGGTTCAAGGATCTAAGAAAAGCCCAAAGGAATGAGAGGGGAGAATGCCCCGTGAAATCAATATGGAAGCAATGAACGGCAAAATCATGGACATAAAGGCTGCGGCAACGGAACTGCATCAAATGGCCGATGCTTTTCCGGTCATCGGCGGGAATTCGGCCCGGATCCTCTCCAGCACCAAGATGCTGGAGATCAGCCTGTCTGACATCGTGCACCTCGAGACCGAACAACATCACCCATGGACTTTGTTGAGAGAGTAGAGTTCTTCAGGGGGGCACTCGGATTTGAGGGTCTCACACAGGAAGAGCTGGAAGAGATTGCCGAAGCGGCCTTTTCAACACGCTTTGTGAAAGGCGAGATCATTTTTGACCAGAACGATCGATGCGAACGTTTCCACGCAGTTGAAAAAGGCCTGGTAAAGGTGTCGATCTTTTCACCTTCCGGTTTCAAGATGACCTATCTCATTGCACGCCCCGGTGAACCTCTGAACCTGGTGGGCCCTTTCATCGGTTCTCCGAGAACACTCTCGGCCGAAGCCATGGAGGATTCCGTTGTGGTCTGTATAAAGAGGCAGGATTTTACGGCCATGGTTTTCAAACATCCTGTGCTCATCACCAACATCATCTCTATCCTCGGTCACGCCTTGGACAGTGCAAACAGCCGAATGATCGATATGCTCGAAAAACGCGTTGATCAACGTCTTCTGAGGGTACTCTATACGCTGAACAAGAAATTTGGCGCTGTACTAAATTTCACCAGCTCCGAATTGGCGGAGCTGGCCGGTACCACAGGGGAATCGACGCTCCGAGCCATGGGGCGGCTGCGAGGGATGGGAATCGTTGAAACGGCCCGCGGTGTGGTTCGCATTGTCGAACCGGATAAACTGGAGAATCTGGGTAATGACACCTTCTGGCTTTGAGAATTCCAACAATATTTTTCCCCCAGCATGACCGCTGTCATAGACACGGGGTTCCTCGTGAGACTAAAGATTGAATTGTATTCATTCTTTTTCTTAGATCATCAAGTAAAGATCCGGATAAATTCCACTCGAACATAAGACAAGCTACGTCTATTTTGTGTAATGGTTAGGATCCTTTAACTTTAGTGACGTGTTCCCTTGTTTTCTTTTACAAAAATGCAAGAAAATCTCTGCGGCTTTGCGTCTCTGCGCGAGATATTTTTGGTTGCGGGTATCCGCGTTAGATATTGACGATGATTGGGTGCGGATCAGGAGTGATCCATGCGCAGACCGCGCGTGCCGTAGCCCTTACAGGGAAGGGAGGTGAAGCGAGCCTACACAGTCATGTTGCAATTTGCCGGTTGAGCCGTGTGAAAAGATTCTGGTAACCGTTTAAACAAGGAGGATGCCACGATGAAGAAGATGTTTCTGTTTTTTCTGGTCGCAATTATTGGAATCGCTTTTATGAGTGTCGGTGCCTTCAACGCCCAGGCCGCCCCTGTAAAACTTACCTACAGCTGCTTCTTCCCGCCAACCCATATCCAGAGCAAATTGGCCGACGCATGGTGCAAGGAGGTGGAAAAGCGGACGAACGGTCAGGTTCAAATCAGCTATTACCCCGGACAAACCCTCACCAAGGCCGCGCAGTGTTACGACGGCGTGGTCGAAGGAC
>JAIPDI010000084.1 GCA_021737785.1 Deltaproteobacteria bacterium | reverse complement strand
ACGATGTCTACGACGAACCGGGCGAGGTGATTTTCAGGCACCCAGTCATCCACGGATGGCGGCATGAGAAAAAGGGTATCTCGATCACAATCTTTAAACCGTGGCTCCATAGTAATTTAGACCCCTTACGAATTTCGACGACAGTTGATTTAACATGTTGACTTTATTGTTAAAGTCTATCGAAACGTAAAGGGAAAAGCAAGAAAAAAATTCACCGAGGTCATTTTTTTAGGCCGCTTTTTCGGTCGGCAGCTAATGACTCGGCCGTACACGGGCCAATGGCGCATAGTAAGTCCGACAGACTGCTAGAGAAAAAGAGGATTTTTCATTATCCGGCGCCTGTCAGGAGCGGGGAGGAATAAATCCCTCATTGCCCTGCCAAGCCTATTCGAATTCACCAGACACTTTGAATATGTCCATAATTTAAGATTCTTTTATCCTTTGTAAGAATCGTGGCATTCTCTTCTCGCGCCGTTGCCACAATTATCTGATCTGCCGGGTCGTCATGAAAGGGTTTTGGAAGTACAGGTATGGGTATCGAGCAGATATTTCATTGGCATGCTTCCCACACTCCTTCACCCAGCGGCGTTATGATATCCTTTTCAAAAACAAAGGCATCCGCAAGCTTGCCTGGTGACGGCTTCATCTCGGGTTTCCGATGAGGGACCACTTGAACGAGCGGCTTGCCCGTTTTCGTTATTACGATGGCTTCTTGGGATTTCGCAACCTCGTTCAGCACCTGTAGTGCATGCGCTTTGAATTCACTTATGGCCATTGTCTTCATAGGATCACCCCCCCTTCTTTATATAAAATAGTCAATTGAGGTGGTCCAGTAAAGAAATAAATGTCAGGAGTCAATCGTTTCCCTGGGAAGTTGAAACAGGGGTTGAAGAAGATTGTTGTTGCAGGTTTGGCGAAACACCTTTATAAAAAGTGACAGATGATTCACCCATGAGGATCCCATGCTGGAGACTGTCAGCAAATCAAATTCCGAAAGACCCCTGAAGCGCAAGGGCAGGGCCACCCGGGCCGCCATCCTGGACGCGGCCCACGAGGTCTTCAAATCCACGGGGTATTACGGCTCTTCCATATCGGAGATCACGCGGCGCTGCGGGTTCTCCATGGGCACTTTTTACAACTATTTCAAGAACAAGGAACAGGTGTTTCTGGCGTTGAACGACGAGATTGTCTCTCGTTTCAGAAAACGGATCGAGGCCTCCCCGCCTACGGATCTTAAGTTTGAAGAGCGCCTTCGAAGGGTCGTCCGGCTCCTTCTGGACCACACCCGGGACAACTTCGCGTTTCATCGCATTCTCGGGGAATCTGAGTTGATTGACGGGGTGACCATCGCCTACTACGATGCCATCACGCAATATTATCGCGATTTTTTTCACCGGGAGGCCCAATCAGGCAATATTCACCCCCTGGACCCCGATCTCCTCGCCTACGGACTGACCGGCGTCTGCTATTTCCACTCCCTGGACTGGGGCACCGGGGAATCTCCTGACCAGGACGCGCTGGTAGATGGGATTACCGATCTCGTCATCAACGGCATCAGCGGTTCCAAACAATGGAATATTCCGAAAGAACAGGATATCTTCTCGCTCCCGGCGCCTGTCCCCCTGCATACGGATGATCACGCTCCTTTGACCAAAGGGGAAAAGACGCGACAGTTCATCCTGAATGCCGCAGAAAAGGTGATCGGGCGCCATGGGATCAATCGGGCCAGTATCTCTGAAATCACCCGTGAGGCGGGCGTGGCCCAGGGAACCTTCTATATCCACTTCAGCAGCAAGAGCGATCTCCTTGAGGAATTCGTCCGATACATCAACCATGAAATGCGGCGTGAGATCCAACGGTTTGTGGCCGGGGTAGGGGACAGAAGGGATGCCGAACGGGTGGGCATGCGGGTCTTTTTCCGATTTATCCGTCAACACCGGCAGATCTATCGCGTCGTGCCGGAGTGCGAAATGATCAGCCGCGGCGTGGCCCTGTGGTACTACCAGACCCTGGCAAAAGGGTATGTGGAGGGATTGAAAGAGGGGATCCGACGGGGCGACATCCGTGATATTCCGGCCCCCTTCGCGGCCCGGTCCCTGATGGGCCTTATCCATTTCGTGGGCCTTAAGAAGATCATCTGGAGTCCGGACCCGGAGGCCGATATGGACCGCCGGCTGTTTGGAGATCTCACGCGCTTTGTCCTCTTCGGGCTCAAGGGATCCCGGGCAGGGGTCGATTTTTCTGTTGACACATAGAGAAGAAGCCTATAAAAATTGACAGTTGATTCATATTTCAGACTGGAATGGCCCCATGGTGAAACTGGACGGAAAAGTGGACATGGCAGTCGGCGCCGGTTCCGGCATCGGATCCTGGTTAACCAAGAGGCAACTGCTCACCCCGGCCGAGGAGGCCGTGGTGGATGGAGAGAAACATCTTACCTATTGTCAATTGAACCAACGGGTCAACCGCCTTGCCCACGGGCTTCAGGCCCTGGGGGTACAAAGCGGCGACCGGATCAGCATCCTGGCCTACAACTGCTCGGAATTCGTGGAGGTCATTATGGCCGCCGCAAAACTGGGCGCGATCCTGGTACCCCTCAACTGGCGGCTTACCCCGGCGGAACTGTCATATATCCTTAACGACAGCGTTGCCCATATGCTTTTCTTTCATCCTGAACTGGCGACCCTTGCCCAGGGGGTGAAAGAGACGTCGCCCATCAGGCGCTGGATTCTCCTGGATGTTCAGGACATGCACCCCGATATGCCATCGGACATGCCTGCGGCGGAGTCGTATGAATCGCTTCTGCAGGATCGAAGCGAAGAAGAACTCCGGTTGGATCCGGCTCCGGACCTGGATACCCCCCACATTATCATGTACACCGCGGGCACAACGGGCCGGCCCAAAGGCGCCGTCCTCAGCCAGGGGGCCAGTTTCTGGAACGCCGTTAATCTCACCCTGGCCATGGATTTCACCTCCGAAGACCGCAATCTGGCGATTCTGCCCATGTTTCATATCGGCGGCATCGGCCTGTTTACCCTCCCCATGCTTTACCAGGGCGGCACAGTGGTGATTCAACGCACCTTCGAGCCGGCCCAAACCCTTAAGCTCCTCCGGAAAGAAAGGATCACCCTCTTTTTCGGGGTGCCTTCCACATTTCTTTCCCTGATTCAACATCCGGAATTCAAGGCCGAGGTCTTTGAAAGGGTCCGTGTGGTCATGAGCGGGGGCGCCCCCTTGCCTGTCAGCCTGATTTACCGATATCAGGAAGCCGGAATTATCCTGCAGCAGGGCTTCGGCATGAGCGAAGCGGCGCCCTCCATCGCCACGCTGAGCAGGGACCTGGCCATCCAAAAGGCCGGTTCCATCGGAAAGGCCCTGAAGCACGTGGAGGCGCGGGTGGTGGACGATCAGATGATGAACGTACCGCAAGACCACGTGGGCGAACTGGTGATCCGGGGTCCCAACCTCATGCAGGGGTACTGGAATAAACCCGAGGCCACAAAAGAGGTATTTTCCGGCGGATGGTTCCACACGGGCGATCTGGCCCGGATGGACCCGGAAGGCGATCTGACCATTGTTGAGAGGAAAAAGGATATGTTCATTTCCGGCGGCGAAAATGTCTATCCCGCCGAGGTGGAGAATGCCGTTTACGAGCTTCCGGAGGTGGCCGAGGCGGCAGTTATCGGTATCAGGGATGAACGCTGGGGAGAGGTTGGAAAGGCGGTGGTGGTCCTCAAGGAGGGCAAGCAACTGAAGCAGGAGGACATCATCTTTCACCTCAAGGGAAGGCTTGCAAAGTACAAGATTCCCAAAGGCGTGGTCTTTACGGAAGTCCTTCCCCGCAATGCCGCGGGCAAGGTCCTGAAGACCCAGCTCAGGGATACGCTTGGGTAATCCGGGGATCCCAAAGCCTGTGCTTCAGACAGACCAAAGGGCAATTCCGGAGGGCAACATCAACTTCATTTCTTAAAGCAAAGGAGGGGAACAATGGATGCGAGAAAAGCGGCAGGGGTTCTGTTGGCGGTTTGTTTGGTGCTGGGCGGTTTGAGCACAGGTGCAATGGCAGCGGACCCGATCAAGATCGCCCAGGTCGTGAGCGTGACCGGGCCCCTTGAGGTGTACGCCAAACAGTCCACCACCGGTTTTGAGATGGGTCTTGAATATGCCACCAAAGGGACCATGAAGGTCCTGGGCAGGCCCATCCAGGTCATCACAAAGGACACCCAAGGCAAACCCGAGGTGGGGAAACAGATGCTTACCGAGGCCTTTAAGGATGACCAGGTCGATCTGGCCGTCGGAGGGGTGTCGTCCGCGGTAGCCAAGGCCATGCTCCCTGTGGCCGAGGAATTCAAAAAGATCTTGATCGTTGAACCGGCGGTGGCGGATTCCATCACGGGCGAGGACTGGAACCGGTATATCTTCCGCACCGGCCGCAACTCCTCCCAGGACGCCATCTCCAATGCGGTCGCCATCGCCAAACCCGGAGTGATCATCGCCACCCTGGCCCAGGACTACGCCTTCGGCCGCGACGGGGTCAAGGCCTACAAGGAGGCCGCTGAGGCCAAGGGAGCCAAGGTGGTGCATGAGGAATATGCGCCCATCAACACCAATGATTTCACCGCGCCGGTACAGCGGATCATCCAGGCCATGAAAGATAAAGAAGGCGACAAGTATATCTTCATTATCTGGGCGGGCAAGGGGAACCCCTTCAAGATCGCCCAGATGAAGCTGGATGAAAAATACGGCATCAAGATCAGCACCGGCGGAAACATCCTGGCCGCCCTGGCCCTGTACAAACCCCTGGAAGGGATGAAAGGGGCCATCTACTACTATTATGAGATTCCAAAAAACGAGATAAATGACTGGTTTGTGAAGGAACACATGAAACGCTTCAATGCCCCGCCCGACTTCTTTACCTGCGGCGGATTTGCAGCGGCCGTGGCCGTGGTCTCGGGACTCGAGAAGGCCGGAGGCACGGACACGGAAAAATTGATTACCGCCATGGAAGGGATGCACTTCCAGACCCCCAAGGGCGAAATGGTCTTTCGGCCCGAGGATCACCAGGCCCTCCAGTCCATGTACGCCTTTAAGATCAAGGTGGATCCCGATGTCAAGTGGGCCATCCCCGAGCTGGTGGAAGAGTTGACCTGGAAGGATATGGATATTCCCATCCGGAACAAGAAATAACCCGGCAAGCCCCACCCGGCGCCTCCCAGACCGAGGGAGGCCTTGGGTGGGAGCAGGCAGTAGGCAGTAGGCAGGAACGCGTAACCGGCGGCAAGCAACCAGAGGTCGGAAGAAGAAGGTGAGAAGTTGAGAGGGTCAGAGGGTGAGCCCCCTGCCAGCAATCCCGCGTAACGCGGGATCTCCGCTTCGCTCCGACCAGTAACGAGCACCGAGTAACGAGTAACAGGGTGAAAGCTCAAGGCTCAAAGCTGAAAGCAGGATAGAAACCAAGAAGCGGTATCCACTAACCAGTAACGAGAAACCAGTATCAAGTATCCAGAACCCAGCATCCAGACACGGGGGAACGGAATGGACCATTCACCGATTATCGAAACCAGGGACCTGACCATCCGTTTTGGTGGCAATGTTGCCGTGGACAGGGTCAACCTCAAGGTGGCGCCGTTCTGCCTCAAGTCCCTCATCGGACCCAACGGGGCGGGAAAGACCACGCTGTTCAATCTCATCAGCGGCCAGTACAAACCCACCTCCGGAAAGATCCTGTTTAAAGGGAAGGACATTACCCGTCTCGGGCCGGCAGACCGGACTGTCCTGGGGATGGGACGGTCCTTTCAGCTGACCAACATCTTCCACTCCCTGAACGTGCTGGAAAACGTGCGCCTGGCCCTTCAGTCCAAGGCCGATCTGGGGCTTGTATTCTGGCGCCACTACCGGTCCTACAGCGATCTGGAAGACCGGGCTTACGAGCTGTTGAAGCAGGTCCTTCTGGGGGACCGGTGGGCCGATGCGGCCGAAAGTCTTACCCATGGGGAGCAGCGCAAACTGGAAATCGCCATCCTTCTGGCCCTCAACCCGGAGGTGCTGCTCCTGGATGAGCCGACCGCAGGCATGAGTCTGGAGGAGGTCCCGGCCATTCTGGAGATCATCCAGGAGATCAAGGCGGGCGGGAACCGGACCATTCTGCTGGTGGAGCACAAGTTCGACATGATCATGACCGTTTCCGACACCATCGCCGTCCTCAAAGACGGTGCTCTCATATGCGACGGCCCTCCGGACGCTGTCGCCCAAAACCAGGAGGTCCAGGAAGCCTATCTGGGCGGAGGGCTCACCCATGGCTGAACCGATCTTATCTCTGAAGGATGTCCACACCTACATCGGGCAGCACCATATTCTCCAAGGGGTATCCCTTGACGTAAAACCGGGGAGGGCCACGGTGCTGGTGGGACGAAACGGCGCCGGCAAGTCCACCACCCTGCGGACCGTCATGGGGCTGTATCCCGCCAGATCCGGGAGCATCGTGCTGGATGGACAGGCCATACAAGGCCTCAAACCCTTTGATATTGCCCGGCTCGGCATCGGATTTGTGCCCGAGGACCGGGCCGTGCTCTACACCCTGACCGTGGAGGAAAACCTTAGGCTGGCCATGTTCAAGGAGAGTGAAGCGGGCCGGCAACGGATGGAATCGATTTTTCAACTGTTTCCGGACCTCAAGCGGTTTCTCCACTCCAAGGCCGGGGTCCTTTCCGGGGGCCAGAAACAGATGCTCGCCATTTCCCTGGCCCTTGTGCTGGATCATCGCATCGTGTTGATCGATGAGCCCTCAAAGGGTCTGGCGCCGGTGGTGGTGGAGCATCTTGGAAACGCGCTCAACCGGATCAAGGATACGACCACGGTGGTCCTGGTGGAACAGAACTTTTATCTGGCCAGCGTGGTGGGACAGGATTATTTCATCTTAGACGACGGACGTGTTGCCCACCAGGGCCTCATGGAGGACCTGGTGAACGATCATCAATTGAAGCAAAAATACCTGGGAATCGGTTGAGGGGGGAGACAATGGCAACGGACACCGGGCTGGCGATTTCAGACGGCAGGGGAGGTTTTGATGCCGGAAAGTGGGGGGCCTGGATCTTTACCGTGGGGATCTGGTTTATCCCTCTTTTGTGGATCGATGTCATCACCTATATGACCTTGACCATCGCAGGGCTGACCATGGGGGCGCTCCTTTTCCTGACGGCCTCGGGCCTGACCCTTATCTTCGGCCTGATGGACGTGCTCAACCTGGCCCATGGCGCCTTTTTTGTGTGGGGGGCCTATGCCGGATTCTCTCTCCTGAACTATCTCAATACCTGGGGCTGGGTGGAGATGGCCTCCCTGGGCCAGAGCATGGGGAGTCTGGTCCTGGTCCTGCTGACGGCCCTGGTGGTGGGCGGTGTGCTGGGGATCATCCTGGAGAAGGTCATTATTCGAAGGACCTACGGCAATCATCTCAAGCAGATTCTCATTACCATGGGCGCGGCCCTGGTCATGACCGAAATTATCAAGGTCTTCTGGGGACCCAATGATGAGGTCATCCTGGTGCCCGCGGCCTTTCAGGATTCCTGGGACCTCTTCGATATCGTGGTGAACAAGTTCCGGGGGGTGGCCATCGTGGTGGGCGCAACCGTCTTTCTGGTCATCCAGATTGTGCTTCAAAGGACCAAGCTGGGCATCACTGTCCGGGCCGGGGTGGAAAACCGGGAGATCGTCCAGGTCATGGGGTACAATATCCAGCGCATCTTCACCGGGGTATTCGCCGCTGGCGCGGCCCTGGCCGCCATGGGCGGGGTGATGTTTGCCATCTTCAAGGAGCAGTTGTATCCCGGAATGGGGGACGAGACCCTGATCTTCGCCCTGATCGTGGTCATCATCGGCGGCATGGGATCTGTGGCGGGGAGTTTCCTGGGGGCCATAATGGTGGGCCTGGCCTTCAACTATGTGGCCTTCCTGGTGCCGAAACTCGCCCTCGGCGTGAACATCATGATTATGGCGGTGATCCTCCTCATCCGGCCCAACGGGCTTCTGGGGCGGAAATAAACGCGCATATAGAGGTGGCATCCTGCCACGATCGGGGTAGAGGCTGAAAAGCCTCTCCCATAAGATAAACAGGCCCTTATGGGTCTGAACCGTGGTTGAAGGTGGTTTTTTCATGATAGATAAGGGGGAGACAGTGACCGATTTCACTCCGGTGCAACAAGAGAGATTCCAGGATGAGCAAACCCGGTATTCCAGACCGGCGGTTCTCATCCAGATCGTGGCCCTGGCCGTACTGGCCGCGATCCCGCTGATCCTCCCTTCCTTCAGGGTCATGGATGTGGTGGCCAAGATCATGATCTTTACCATTGTTGTGGCATCCTATGACCTGATCCTCGGTTATACCGGCCTCCTTTCCCTCGGGCATTCCATGTTCTTCGGTATCGGGGCCTACTCCCTGGCCCTGGTGATCTACCACTCGGCCGAGCCCTGCTGGTATCATCTCCTTGTGGCTGCGGGCGTGGCCCTGGCCCTGAGTATCGTCCTGGCCCTTGTCATCGCCTTTTTTTCCCTCAGGGTAAAGGCCATCTTCTTTGCCATGATGACCCTGGCACTGGCGGAATTTACCGATATCCTTGCGGTCCAGTGGTATGACCTCACCAGGGCCGAGGACGGGGTTTCCTTCAAACTGCCCGGGATTTTCGACGTGGGCTGGTCCGGTCCCACCCTTGGGGGGATTGAGCTCAACGGCAGGTTCATGATCTACTACTTCATCCTTCTGGTCTCTGTGATTCTTTTTCTCATGATGGTCCGGTTTATCCGATCCCCGGTGGGGAGGGTCCTTAAGGCCATTCGGGATAACGAGCCCCGGGCCACGGCCCTGGGCTACAAGACCTTTCGCTATCAGGTCTTTTCCATCGTGTTCGGATCCGGAATGGCCTCTCTGGGAGGGATCCTTTTTGCCATGTGGCTGGGATATGTCAATCCCGGATCCACCCTGAGTACGCCGATCATGCTCAATATCCTCCTGATGGTCATCATCGGCGGGCTGGGAACCCTGTATGGATCCATTATCGGTGCGGCATTTATCAAGATCACGGAGACCTGGCTCCCGGACCTGCAAAACGCAGCCGAGGCGATCTTTCCCAATATGGTGATCCTTCACCGGCTGGCTGAACGATGGATCCTCTATTTCGGAATCCTGTTCATCCTCGTGGTCTTTTTCTTTCCAAGAGGTTTTGTGGGGACCGCACGGGAGATGATCCGCCGGCGGAGGGCCATGGCACGGAAGGGGCGTTGATCATTTAGAGACTCCCGGAATATTGAGCGGATACAAGATGACCTGTGGCAAAATAATTTGGGACAAAATAATTTCAGAGGCGGAAAAAGCAGAATCTTTTGTGACGTTGCGTGAAACATGTTTGCTTGCGGCTATGCCGCGTCAGGAGGAAAATCGATGACTGAACCGATAATGGCAACCTCTGCGGGCCACGGGGTGAAAATCCAAACGGCCCAATGGGACGGCAACGGGAAACCCATACTCTGCATTCACGGCATTACGGCCAACTGTCGCTGCTGGGACGTGATGGCATCCAGCCTGAGTCCTGCCCACCGTGTGGTGGCCATGGACCTGCGGGGGAGGGGACTTTCGGAGAGTCCGAACACCGGGTACTCCATTGCGCATCACTGTCAAGACATACTCGCGCTCTTGGATGATCTGCAGCTTGAAAAGGCGGTTATCATGGGGCACTCGCTGGGCGCGTTTATCTCCGTGGTTTTTGGGGCGGAGCATCCGGAGCGGGTGGATCGCATCATCCTGGTGGACGGGGGCGGAAAGCTGTCGGATATTCAGATGGCAAAAGTCTTTGTGGGGATCAAGCCCTCCCTGGACCGTCTCGGCCGGGTCTTCCCTTCTTTCGGGGCCTACCTGGACCTCATGAAAAGCGCCCCGTTTTTTAAATCGTGGACCCCGGCCCTGGAAACCTATTACCAATATGAGATTGAAGAAGTGGAGGGCGGGGTTCGATCCAGGATCGATCCTGCACACATCCAGGAAGAACGTGAAAACCTGGGGAAAGTGGATGTATCTCAGTTTTATCAAAAGATTTCCTGTCCGGTGCTGGTCCTTCGCGCCACGGAGGGGATGGTGGCTGAAGACGACCTTCTGCTGCCGCAGGACGTGGTCGAGAGGATGGTTCGGGAGATCCCCCATGCCCGATATGTGGACATACCGGGAACCAATCATTATTCCATTGTGTTTGATCAGAATGGGATGCGGGATCGCGCGATCCTGGAATTCCTCGCCGGGTAATATCCTGAGATTTAGTGACTTATTTCCATGCGTTCTGCCTCAAAAAACAAGTAAGTTTTTACATCTTTTCGCGAGTCCCGCCTTGGCGGGATTGGATGCGGTTATCCGCGTTAGAATCTTTGTTTGCAATCCCGCCCTGCGGGACAATTTGCGGAGAAGTTTTGGTGAACCGCCAAGGCGCGAGGGACCCCAGTACCATCTACCGGAGCTACGGGGCGGGCGCAAAGAAGTCTTGATGGGGTTGTTCTGATCCTGGAAGAAAGATTCAGGATCAGAACAGACCAAGCCCTGCCGGGCGGTAGTCCGTTATTCGGTAATAGCCTTTGGACAAAAGAATCTTTGTGTCTTGGGTGCGGTGGTTAGACCGCGCTAGGGCATAGTCCTCAGAGTTTTTCATTTAATTGCCAGAATTCCTTAACTTTAGGCACTTTAGATCACTTTAGACATTTTAGTCACTTCTGGGTTGCGGGCACAGCCCGCATTAGG
>JAIPDI010000083.1 GCA_021737785.1 Deltaproteobacteria bacterium | reverse complement strand
ATTCGGAGCCCGGGGGCGGCCGCCGAACGATACGACCGCATTTTATTGCAGCTCTTGAACAGAGACCCCCACGGGCGTCCAGAACGCTTCCGGGACTTGGGTGAAACCTTTTGGTTGCGGCTGTTAGGCCGCCTTAGGGATTATGGAATTTTACCAAATGATGTCTCATCCCACCAATTCCTTAATTCCTCAATTCGGAATTCCTAAGTAGGGTTCTGATCTCAACGCGTTACCGAACGTCTGAGAGATAATCTCTCAGAATGAAGGGCCTAACATCCAACATCGAACGTAGAATGGCGAAGGATGGCGCTCACGACACCAGATGCTTTTTATCAAAAGGATAAATTGTTGCGAATAAGGAGATCCTGCCATGACAGAACTGATCCCCTGGATACATGATGAGATAAACAGGATGAAGAAGGACATGGATCAGCTCCTTAACCGGTGCTGGCCCGACGTCGGTGCAGACCTGTTGATGGGAGGTTTTTCCGGAGGCATTTTACTGGAGATCACCCATACCGATGAGGCCCTCACCATCAGAGCGGTTATCCCCGGAGTGGATCCCGCAGACCTGGATATCTCGGTCACGGATGAGAAACTGACGATCAAAGGGTGCAAAAAAGAGACCTCTGTTGAAGGAAGCGGTTATTATCAGCGAGTGGAAAGGAAGCTCCGGTCTTTTTCCCGTACCGTTCCGCTCCCGATCCGTGCACGAATCGATAAGATCAAGGCGACCCTTCAGGGGGGCATATTGAAAATCGTGGTGCCTAAATGGAAACCGAGAGAGACCTGCAAAATTCGAGTGGAGATATATTGAACCCGCAGACGAGAGTGGATCAAGCGGAAAGTAGACTCCCGGGTATTATGGAACTTGGAACATTCGTTTTGGACTGATTCGCACCTGTTCCGCTGAACTTCCGATGGAGGATTCCGTGGGAACAGCATTCTCAGGGGTAGGGAGTTTCGACGTTCTTTTTCAAGTTTTCACCAAAGTTAAGGAGATCGACAATGGCAAAAAAAAGCACTTATCCTGAAGTCCCTGTGGAACATCTCAGATGGAGGCTCGATCCTGCCACCCTTCCTTTTGAAACCACTGATGATCTGGAACCGCTGAAGGAGATCGTCGGACAGAAGCGGGCGGTTGAGGCCTTCAAATTCGGTATGGGCATAGACAGACAAGGGTACAATGTCTTCGTAACAGGGATGCCCGGAAGCGGCAGGATGACCACTGTCAAGAAACTACTGGAGGAGATATCCAAGAAGGACAAGGTCCCGGACGACCTCTGCTATGTCAATAATTTCAAGAACCCGGAAGCCCCCATCCTGATCCGCCTCGAGGGAGGCGTCGGCATACAGTTTAAGAAAGAGATCAGCAATTTCATCGAGGCGCTGAAGAAGCAGATCCCCCAGCTTTTCGAGAGCCAGGAATACATCAACATGAAAAAAGAGATCATGGAGGCGTATGAGGCTAAGGGGAAGGCCTTCTTCAAGAATCTGGATGAGCGGGTGAAGGGGGAAGGCTTTGCCCTGGTGGACATCCAGATTGGTCAGATCAAACGGCCGGAGGTGATGCCGCTGGTAGACGACAAGCCGATCCACATTGATCAGGTGGAGGCGATGGTGGAAAAGGGGAGGTTCCCTAAAGATGAATTTGAGACCATGAAGGAAAAACACAGCCAGCTCCGGGAAGAGATCGACCAGATCTTTCTCATGCTCCGGGACCTCCAGAAAGAGGTCCAGGAAAAGGTGGAAGAGATGGACCGGGTAACCTTCATAAAAACCGCGTCGGATTTGGCGGCCCCGATCTTTGAAAAATTTCAATCCGAGTCCATCCAGGAATACCTGAAAGCGATGCTGGAAGATCTGGCCGACAACCTCCAGATCTTTAATCCGCAGCAGCAGGCCCAGATCCCTGGCCTTCCTATGATGATGGTGCCGGAAGGAGAGCGGTTCCAGCCCTATCAGGTCAACCTGCTGGTGGACAACAGCGATCAAAAGTCCCCGCCCATTATTGTGGAAAGCTACCCCACCTATCGAAACATCTTCGGAAGTATTGAGCGGATCGTGGACAGGGCCGGCATATGGCGCACCGATTTCAGCAAGATCAAACCCGGGTCGCTGGTCAAGGCCATGGGGGGGTACCTGGTCATCAATCTCTTGGACGCCATTGTGGAACCCGGTGTATGGCAGGCCCTTAAAAGGGCGCTTAAGAGCGAGCAGCTCGAGATCCAGACCTATGATCCCTTCTATCTCTTCACTACGACCGGGCTCAAACCGGAGCCTATCGATCTGAATGTCAAGGTAGTGGTCATTGCCGACGCCTATCTTTATCATCTCCTTCTCATGTACGATCAGGACGTCAATAAGGTGTTTAAGGTCCGGGCGGATTTCGATACGTCCATGGAAAAAAACGAGACATCCATCCAGCATATCGCAGGTTTCGTAAAGATGAAGACAGAGGAAGAGCATCTCAGGCCGTTTGACCGGGGCGCAGTGGCGGCCCTGGTGGAACATGCCGTCCGGATGACGGGAAGACAGGAAAAGGTTTCCACCAGTTTTCCCGAGATCACCGACTTTATCCGGGAAGCCGATTTTTTCGCCGGTCAGAAGGATCTGAAGACGGTGGCGCAGGAGCACGTGGAAGCGGCGATTTCAGCCAGGAGATACCGGTCCAATATGGTGGAGGAGCATATCCAGGAGATGATCGACCGGGGGACCCTGATGATCGATATCGACAAGGAGGTCGTGGGTCAGGTGAACGGGCTCGCGGTGTATTCCTTAGGGGATTACATGTTCGGAAAGCCCTCCCGAATTACAGCCTCCACCTCCATGGGAAAGGCCGGCATCATCAATATCGAACGGGAAGCGGACATGTCCGGCAATACCCACAACAAGGGGGTCCTGATCCTGGGCGGCTATCTCCGGAAAAAATTCGCACAGAACAAGCCGTTGACCATGAGCGCCAGCATCGCCTTTGAGCAGTCTTACGGGGGTGTGGACGGCGACAGCGCCTCATCCACTGAGATCTACGCCCTCCTGTCGAGCCTGTCTGAAGTCCCCATCCGGCAGTATATCGCGGTCACCGGGTCGGTCAACCAGAAGGGCGAGGTCCAGGCCATCGGCGGGGTTAACGAAAAAATCGAAGGATTCTTTGACTGCTGCCGCAAAATGGGGGCCGCCAACAAGCAGGGGGTCATGATCCCGGAGAGTAATGTCAAGGACCTGATGCTCCGCAAAGATGTGGTGGAGGCGGTGGAAAAGGGCCGTTTTCACATCTATCCGGTAAAAACCATTGACCAGGGGATTGAGATCCTTACCGGAAAGAAGGCAGGAGAAAAAAATGAAAAGGGGGCCTATCCGAGGGGGAGCATCAATTACCTGGTGGACCAAAAGTTAAGTAAACTGGCCGAGGGGCTTAAGGACTTCGGCAACGATAAAGAGGACGATGGGAAAAAGAAAGGGACCCGGAGCACGAAAAAGAAGGGGGAGTAAGGAGCAGGGAGCAGGGGGCGGGGGGAAGGCAGTAGGGACTAAGCAGTAAGCAGTAGGGAGTAGGCGTAAGGAGAAGACTTATATCCAGTAGCCATGACCATGAACCCGTACCCAATGCCCAATGTCGAGTCCCCCATATCCCTTTCGAGTCCCATCGAGGAAAAGATCGCCTGGGCGCGACGCAATTATGAGAGATTCGGAGAGGCCCTCCTCAAGGAGAGGGGGATCGCCGGTCTCTTGGAAAACCTGAGAGAAGCCGTTGCCGCCTCCCGGCAAGAGATGGCCCAAACCGGCATTGCTGAGATATGCCGGCGGTGTGACCGGGAGGAGGGTGGATCGTGCTGCGGGGCCGGCATAGAAAATCGGTATGATGTCTGGCTCCTTCTGATCAATCTCCTCCTCGGGACGCATCTTCCCGAAGAGAGATACCACCCCGATGCCTGCTTCCTTTCAGGCGCGGACGGGTGTCTCTTGGCGGCCCGTCATATCATCTGCATCAATTTTCTCTGCAAAAACGTAACCGATCAGGTCGACCCCTGCAGGATAAGCGCACTTCGGGAAAAAGAGGGAGCAGAGGCGAATGCCCTCTTTATGCTCCATGAGCGTATTAAGAGCGTGTTGAAGACATGGACCTGAACATCCGGAACAGCCTCGCCAGGATCGCTGATTTTTATGACCGGAGAAAGGTGGGGGATTCGGGTCCTCTGGGCTTCAGGAGGTCCACTGACCTGAAGACGCTCCTTGCGTGCGCGGATCGCCTGATGAAGGAAAAGATCATCGTCCCGGATAAGACCGCATTCCTGGATCTGGGATGCGCAGACGGGAGGGTGAATCTTTTCTTCAGCTATCTGGTCAGGCTGTCGGTCGGCATCGAGCTGGATGAATGGACCCTTGAGGAATACAATCCATTGCGGTCTCAACTGGAAGCATTGCTGAAAAAGGAAGGGCTTCGGCCCCCCC
Source organism: Deltaproteobacteria bacterium (assembly GCA_021737785.1). NCBI lineage: Bacteria > Pseudomonadati > Myxococcota > Myxococcia > Deltaproteobacteria bacterium. The sequence goes on along the minus strand of JAIPDI010000083.1, from coordinate 7,431 downwards.
CGGAAAATATCTTTCTCTTTCACGGCGATTCCACTGACCGGCGGCTTCACGATTCGGTGGCCCGCAGCACAGGCCGGGGGATTGAGTCGTTTCATCTCTTTTACACCTATCTGGTCATGCATGACGCGTTTGCAGAGATGCTGGCGGAAAGGGCCCGAAAGGATGCCGTTTTCATGGTCTACGGGCTCCACAAGATCCTGCCGCAGTACCCCGGCTTCCGTCTCCTGCGGCATCTCAGCCCGATGGAGGGGATCCTGGCCATCTATCAAAAGATATAATTGCCCCGCGATTAAAGGACCTTTCTATCCTGTCTCCCGGTTGCCGGTATCCAGAGGTTGAGTTCAGGACCCTTTCGGATGAATGAAGATATCCGACATATCAATATTGCAATTTTTATGAATAAAAGCGTTGCAGGATCGCTATGGGAGTCGCAACGCCCTTGCTTTTCCTCGACGTCTTGTCCCAATGTAACCTGCTGATATTTAGATGTTTGCCGGCTGACCAGCTGTTCGATGGGTACCGTGGCATACTACTTGCGATAGCCGGGCCGTGGTATGCTCTTATTGTTGCGGATGAGGTTCCGGGCAGTGGGAGGGTCGGGAAATTTCTCTGCTCGACCGGCGCCGTGACAAAAGAGCGCCGTTGGTTTAAGGGCATCTATTTTCCGAACAGAATCTGTTATGGGATCAAGGCTGCCCGGTTCCAGGCGGAATAGGAGGCTGGGTGGCAGATGATATCGGAATGATTAACATGGATATCATTCTCTAATTTTAGCGCATAGGAATTCAAAAGAAAAACCGGAGGTTAATGTTTATGAAAATGGCAGGGAGTCAAAAGGATCAGCATCAGCAGCAGGATGTGGAGATAAAAGAAAGACTGGGACGGATAAAGAATAAGATATTGGTCATGAGCGGCAAAGGGGGCGTGGGGAAGAGCAGTGTTGCGGCCTATCTTTCGGTCGCCCTGGCCAAACGGGGCTACCGGGTAGGTCTTATGGACGTGGATCTTCACGGTCCCAGCATCCCGCGCATGTTAGGGCTCAAAGGAACCATCGGCCCGGCCACACGGGAGGGGAAGGCCCGCGCGGTAGAGTATCTTCCCAATATGGAGGTCATCTCCATCGAGCCCCTCATGGGAGACAATAAGGACGCGGCCACGATCTGGAGGGGACCGCTCAAGATCGGCGTTATCCGGCAGTTCATCTCGGACATTGAGTGGGACGATCTCGATTACATGATCATCGACTCCCCTCCCGGGACCGGCGATGAACCCCTGACCGTTGCCCAGACCATACCGGACGCAAAGGCCCTCATCGTGACCACGCCCCAGGAGATTTCGTTGGCGGATGTGCGAAAATCCATCAATTTCTGCCGTCAGGTCAATATGCAGATTCTGGGTCTTGTGGAAAACATGAGCGGGTTTATATGCCCCCACTGCGGAAAATCCATTGACATCTTCAAGACCAAGGGCGGGATGCTGACTGCCAAAAAGGAAGGATTGCGGCTTTTGGGGACCCTCCCCATTGAACCGCAGGTCGTGTCCAATGGGGATGTCGGCGATATGGGACTCCTGGATAACCCGGATCTTCCCATTACCCGGGAATTCAACAAGATCGTGGACGCGGTTATCGAACTTTCCGAAACCCGGAAGGCGACTGTTCCCGAGACCCCGAAGGAAGTCCCGGCCAGAAAGAAATCCTCGCCGGACGCGAAAATGATTGTGGTTCCGGTAACCGGAGGAAAGCTCGCGGCCCATTTCGGTCATTGCGAGCAGTTTGCATTTATGGAGACCCTGGACAGCAAGATTACGGGAACGGAGATGCGGACCCCTCCGGCCCACGAACCGGGGGTGATTCCCCAATGGCTCCATGAGCAGGGGGCCGACGTGGTCATTGTCGGCGGAATGGGCGAAAGGGCCCAGGAACTTTTGCGGGAGAAGGGGATCGAGGTTATCATCGGCGCCCCCATGGACGCGCCCGAGTCCCTGGCCCATCAGTATCTTTCCAAGTCCCTGGTATCGGGCGCCAATATCTGCGACCATTAAGTAAGGGGCAGGGGGCAGGGAGCAGGGAGCAGGGAGGGGGGCGTGAGGCGCAAGGAAAGAAGCTGAAAGCTCAAAGCTGAAAGGGAAAAGGCGTTATCGGGTATCAGTCAACAGCATGGCGCATGGGGCATAGCGACATGGGTTGACGAAACCCGATAGACCCGATGAACTCAATAAACGCGACAAACCCCAATATCCGGTCCCGAATCCTGCGGGATCTGTGCTTCGCTCCGACCAGCATCGAGTATCCAATATCGAGCAACAAGTATCCAGTATCCAGTATCCAGTATCCAGAATCCAGTATCCAGCATCCAGTAAGGAGTCAGGCATGATTATCAGTATTGCAAGTGGAAAGGGGGGGACGGGGAAAACCACGGTGGCCACCAATATGGCTGTTTCCGTGGGGTCCAATGTCCAGGTCCTGGACTGCGATGTGGAGGAGCCCAACGCCCATCTCTTTCTCCACCCGACGATTGAAGAGGTCCAGACCGTTACCACCCCGGTTCCCGAGGTGGATGTAGAAAAATGCAATCTGTGCGGGAAATGCGGCGAGATATGCCAGTTCAAAGCCATTGTGGTCATCGGTGAAACCGTGTTGCCGTTTCATGAATTGTGTCACAGTTGCGGCGGATGCATGGAGGTATGTCCTGAAAAGGCCATTACAGAGGTCGGCCGGGAACTGGGCGTGATTGAACGGGGACAGCGAAACGGGATAGAGTTCATCCACGGCAGGCTGAGGATCGGAGAGGCCATGTCGCCCCCCCTCATCCGAAAGGTGCGCGAATATGCCCGGCCCGGCGCATTGACCATCATCGACGCTCCTCCCGGGACCTCATGTCCGGTGATCGCCTCCATGAAGGGTGCGGATTTTGTCCTGCTGGTGACCGAACCGACGCCCTTCGGCCTGCACGATCTCCAACTGGCCGTTGGGGCGGTTCGCATCCTGGATATCCCCTGCGGCCTGGTCATCAACCGATCCGACATGGGAGACGACAAGGTGTGGTCCTATGCGCAACAGGAGGATGTCCCCATATTAATGGAGATTCCTTTTAACCGGCAGATGGCCGAGGCCTATTCAAGGGGGGAGATGATCGTGGAGGCGATGCCCGAATGGAAAGAGAGATTCCTGGACTTATATCATCGCATCGAAAAACTCGCTGCATGAAAAAGGAGCTGTTTCAATGAAAGAAATTGTTATCATCAGCGGTAAGGGAGGTACGGGAAAGACGAGCGTGGTTTCGGCATTTGCCTCATTTGCCGAAAACAAGGTCCTCTGTGACGCGGACGTGGACGCGGCCGATCTCCATCTGATCATGAATCCGGAGATCCGGGAACGACACGATTTTCAATCCGGATATACCGCAATCATCAATCAGAACAAGTGCACCGAATGCGGCCTGTGCAGGGATCTGTGCCGATGGAATGCCATCAGCGAGGATTTTGTGGTGGATTCCATCGAGTGTGAGGGGTGCGGCGTCTGCTATTACTTCTGCCCTGAAAAGGCCATCGACTTCCCTCTGAATACCTGTGGGGAGTGGTATCTTTCAGAGACCCGTTTCGGACCCATGGCCCACGCCCGTCTGGGGATTGCAGAGGAGAATTCCGGGAAACTGGTCACCCTGATCCGCCAGCAGGGGCAAAAGCTTGCGGAAGAAAGAAATCTGGACCTCCTCCTTACCGATGGACCCCCGGGAATCGGTTGCCCGGTCATTGCATCCCTTGGAGGGGCTGCCGGAGTGCTGATCGTAGCAGAGCCCACGGTTTCGGGCCGGCACGACATGGAGCGGGTGGCCGAATTGGCGGCCTTTTTCAAGATTCCCGCAATGGTCTGTGTCAACAAGTTCGATCTGAATCCAGAACAGGGAGAGGCGATAGAGGCCTTTGCCCGAGAGAGGGATGTGCGCGTGATGGGGAGGATCCCCTTTGATCCGACCTTCACCAGGGCCATGGTTCAGGGGCAGACCATCGCAGAGTTTGACAGCGGGTCCGAAGGGTGCCGGGCGGTACTCAAGTTATGGGAAGATCTGACAGGCGATCTCGGCATTTGACCGTGAGCCCTTCCCCGTTCCGCGCTCCGGGTTCCGCCTTCGCAAAGGAGAGTCTACCCGTCAAGGTCCTCTTTTATAGAGGGCTGCCGAACATATAAGCACGATTTCCACCCCCCAGGGGGGCGGGGGGATGTCAACCTGAAAAACCACCCACGAAACCCCTCCAAATTGCGGGGTGAAAGGAGGTAGCCATCATGCCGAGAGGAGACGGAACAGGGCCCAGGGGTAAGGGACCCGGGACAGGAAGAGGTATGGGCGGAGGCGGTCAAGGACAGGGCGGCCGAGGGCTGGGGGGCGGTTCTGCAGCAGGTCCGGGGGGCAATTGCGTCTGCCCCGGCTGCGGGGAGAAAACGGCCCACGAACTGGGCGTCCCCTGCTCTGAGCAGAAATGTCCCAAGTGCGGCGCCGCCATGACGTGGGAATAGGGCCGCCCCGTGGGACTGTTTAAAGTTGGCGCCGGGTCAGAGAAGGCAATCGATTGCAGAAGGACCTATCTGGATTGCCTTCCCTGTTTTCTGTCCCAGGCCCTCAGGGCCGCGCGGATAGCGACCGATGATGAGGCGCTGATCAAGCGGGTGCTGGATGAAGTCGGAAGGATGCTGGGGGATCTCCCTCTGGAAAGTACGCCCCCGGAGAGCGGGAGACGGATCTACCAAAAAGTGGGGGAGATCACCGGGAACCGGGATCCCTTCAGAGTCCTGAAGGATGAGGGCACCCGGGAGGCACTGGCATTGTACCCCTCGCTCAAGGGCCGGGTCGAGGCGTCTTCCGACAGGCTCGCAACAGCCATCCGGCTGGCCATTGCCGGGAATGTCATCGATTTCGGTCCGCACCGGGCCTTTGATCTGGAGCGGGAAATCGAGATGACGCTTGAAAATGCCCCTGCCATATGGGATTATCCCGCCTTCAGAAATGTCCTGTCCAGTGCCGATGAAATCCTCTATATCGGAGACAATGCCGGGGAATGCGTCTTTGACCGGATCCTGATAGAGGAGCTGAAAAAACCGGTGATTTATGCGGTAAGGGAGGTCCCGATCATCAATGATGCCACCTGCGAGGATGCTGTGCAGGCAGGCATTGATCAAGTGGCGACCATTGTATCTTCAGGAACTGACGCCCCGGGGACCATCCTCCACACGTGCAGCAGCGAATTTAAAAAGATCTACACCCGCGCCGAATGCATTATCAGCAAAGGCCAGGGGAATTACGAGGCCCTTTCCAGTGAGAAACGTCCCATCTTCTTTCTCCTGAAAACAAAATGCCGGGTCATTGCCGAGGATATCGACGTTCAGGAAGGCGATATTGTCTTGAAGATGGTTTGATTTTGGCCTATACTTCATTGCCGTTTACCCTGACCCGGATAAACCGGGATTGAGCAATTGAGGGATTCAGAACAGACCAAGCCCTGACGGGGGGTAGTCCGTTTCCTGACAGTCCATAGGAAAGGTTTCTTTGTGTCTCAGCGGCGTTGTGTGAGAATATTTATTTTGTTTCATCGGGGTAATTTGCAGTGGGGATTTTGGGAATTGTCCGATGATGGGAGTCAAGACTTGTGACAACAGAGAATTATTACGGCGTTCTCGGGCTGAGGCCCGACGCGTCGGCTGAAGAAATCAAGAAAATTTATAGTGAACTCGCCGTAAAATATCATCCTGACACAAACCACGGCGATCGCGGGAGGGAAGAGCGCCTGAAGGAAATCAACCAGGCCTATCATGTACTGGGAAATGAAGAAAGACGGAGGCGCTATGATCTCCTGACCAGGGGGCCTTTTGAAAATATGGGTTTTCACCGCAATGGTCTTGATGACGACCTTATCAACCTTCTGTGGAGATTCTCTCAAATGGGCGCAGGCGCCGGTCGGGCCGGCGGGTGCAGGGGAAGGGGTTTCGGCAAAAGAGGGTGCGGCAGGTGGAAGAGATGACGTGCGACCGGACAGTATGTCCCCCGACACGTAACACCCATCCCATCAAGCGATCATGGAGGATTTCCATTGCAGGATAAAAACCACAGAACCATCAGTTACCTGCGGCTTTCCGTTACGGACCGGTGCAATCTGAGATGCATCTACTGCATGCCTGAAGAAGGCATCCGGTTCATGCCCCATTCCGACATTCTTACCTATGAGGAAATGCTCCACCTTGTCCGGCTTTCCGTTCAACAAGGGATTCGAAAGGTGAGGGTCACCGGGGGCGAGCCCCTGGTGCGTAAGGGATTTACCGGTTTTCTGGATAGTCTCTGCAGGATTTCGGGTCTGGAGGAGGTCGGCCTGACCACCAACGGGGTACTTCTTAAGCGTTACGCTGCCGACATCAGAAGGTGCGGCATCTGCCGGATCAATGTAAGCCTCGATTCTCTGAAACCGGAGCGCTTTTTCCACATCACCGGAAGGGACTGTTTTGAACAGGTATGGGAAGGAATCGAAGAGGCGGAACGTGTGGGGTTTGACCCCATCAAGATCAATGTGGTGGCGATGAAAGGGGTAAATGACGACGAGATACTGGATTTCGCAGAACTGGCCGTAAAGAAGCCCTACCGCATCCGATTTATTGAGCTGATGCCCGTGGGCGGGGGAAATGGGTGGGCCCCTGATAGGTTTATATCTACGGATGAGATTTATCAGCGTCTCCAGACCATGGGAAATTTATTGCCCGTCAAATCCCACCCCCATGACGGACCCGCACAGAGGTTTAAGATTGAAGGCGCTCAGGGAGAGATCGGTCTGATAGGCGCCTTGAGTCATCATTTCTGTTCGATTTGCAACCGGCTGCGCCTGACTGCCGAGGGAAGCCTTCGAGGATGCCTCTTCTCGGATGAGGAGACGGATCTGAAGACCCCGCTCAGGGAGGGGAGGGGCGATGCGGCGCTCCTGCGGCTCATCGAGTGGACCATTGAAAATAAGCCCGAGGATCATGGGTTGCTGGTCCAGGGACCTCGAAAATGCGTTCGTCAGATGCACAGTATCGGAGGATGAGGGCTGGATACTGGTCGTAGCGAAGCGAAGATCCCGCAGAAGTCGGGAATACTGGATGGTGGATCAAGAGATCTTTTTAATCCGGGAGCAGGCATCCGGGATTTGTCAGACAGGACCTGCACACAGGCCTTGGGCCTGACGGATAGGCGCCAAAAAATTTTGTTCACAAACACGATAGAGTCTTTGTCTGTAATCCCGCCTTGCGGGACAACGTGCGAAGAAGTTTTCCCGTGGGGGTCTCTGCCTCCCGCCCAGGAGGCGGGACAAAAACCGAATACAGCTCCTGGGGACGGCAGCAGGGCTTTACAATACAGTCTGTTCCAGCCCCAAGTACAGCCTTTCATGGGACGGTATGTCCTTGCTGCC
>JAIPDI010000082.1 GCA_021737785.1 Deltaproteobacteria bacterium | reverse complement strand
GAATAATGTTTACGGAAAGGCAGCAAGGACATACCGTCCCATGAAAGGCTGTACTTGGGGCTGGAACAGACTGTATTGTAAAGCCCTGCTGCCGTCCCCAGGAGCTGTATTCGGTTTTTGTCCCGCCTCCTGGGCGGGAAGCAGAGACCCCCACGGGCAAACTTCTTCGCACGTTGCAGAGAAGTTACAGACAAAGGGCCTAAAGATCGAGCATCAGTGCCGTCTCATCGCAATCAGGGAACTTGGGACATTTCAGACAATCCGCCCATATCTTATGGGGCAGGCACGATTTATCGATCTCTGTGAATCCAAATTGTTCAAAAAATCCAGGAACATAGGTAAGCGTAAACACCCTGTTGAGTTCGAGAAGCCTTGCCTCCTCGAGACATGCCGCAACCAACAGGCGACCGAATCCCTTCCCCTGGTGTGATTCCGATATGGCCAGGGACTGAATTTCTGCCAGATCTTTCCAGCAGATGCCCAATCCGCACACCCCCTGGACCGTGCCCGCCGGCCCTGTCTTTAAAACATAATACTGCCTCAGATGTTCGTACAGCTCGCTCAAGGGTCTTGGAAGGAGAAGCCCTTTCTGTGCAAAGAAATTAAGGATCTTATGCACGCCTTCAATGTCCGCAGCCACTGCTTTCTTTACAACGGGATGCGCATCATTTTCATCGATCATTGCCATGCCTACCCTGCCGGCCAAAGACGGTTTGTCCTCAAATAACAGCACCAAGGTTTGGTCTCTGCGTCAATTACCCTCGACCTTCTGTACAAAGCCGGTCAGCTTCTCTTTCTCGATCAACATTTTCTGGAGCTTGACAGCCTCCGCTTCGGTCTTGAATGTACCGCATCTGACCCGGAAATATTCCCGTCCTTTGACAAACACCTTGTAAAAATACGCCGGATACCCCTTCCGGGTCAATCGGTTTACCATATTCGTCGCCTTGTCTTCGGTCTCCAGAGAGGCGACCTGCACAACGTATTTGACCGAGACGCCGGGGGGCTTGGCCTTTTCCCGCGTCATTGCGGAGGTCGCAGGCTTTACCGGTTTTTGCGTCACGGCGGCGCCTGGGGGTTTTCCTGCGGGTGTTCCAGACGGTTTCTCGGGTTCGGCTTTTTTTACCGAAAGTTCGTCAAAGAATGCAAATTCCGGGTCTTTCTGCAGTGCCCGTATCTCCGCCAGTTCGGATCGATCCTTTTTGTTGATCATGTGCTGGAGCTTGGCAATCTGCGTCTTCAATTCCGTCAGTGTCTCGGCGCCTCCCGGTAGGAGGCCTCTCCCTGCCAGGACACCAAGGGTAAAGATCCACGCCAGGAGGACAAAGACCCCTGCACTCCACAGGAAGATCGCGGTCCGGGACAATTCAAACTGGTATCTTTTTCCGGTGTTCCCTTGCTCAGGTTTTTTTGTGCCCATAGGTGGTATGAAGCATGGCTTTAATTGTGCTGGTTATCGGGTCACAGGTACAGGTAATGGATATCGCAATTCACATCTTCTGGGGGGCATCGATGCCGAGAAGCCCCAAGCCGGTGGCAATAACGGTTCGAACCCCTTCCGACAGGACCAGTCTTGCCTGGGTTAAGGCGGTGTCCGCGGTAACCACCCGGCACTGGGGGGCCTTAGTGCCCAGATTGAAATACCGGTGAAACAGCGCGGCGAGATCTGTCAGATAATATGTCAGTCGATGGGCCTCCAGCGTCGTGCAGATCTCCGTCAAAAGGGATGGGAAATCCGCCATTGTCCTGATCATTGCCAACTCCTCATCCAATGTGAGGTGGCTGGACAGATCGGCGGGTGTGCGCGGTAGCAAGATGCCTTCAGCTTCAGCCTTCCGGAAGATGCTGCATACCCTGGCATGGGCATACTGGACATAATACACTGGATTATCGCTGTCCCGTTTTTTTACAAGGTCCATGTCAAAATCCAGGGGAGAGTCGTGATTCTTCATGAGAAATACAAATCGGACCGCATCCTCCCCGACGGCATCCATCAACTCCTTGAGCGTGACGAAACTCCCCGCTCTCTTGGACATACGGATCTCCTGGCCGCCTTCCCAGAGTTTCACCAGTTGGATCAGCAACACTGACAGCCAGCTTTCCGAAATGCCGTGCGCGGAAAGCGCGGCCTTGATCCGCGGGACATACCCATGATGGTCCGCCCCCCATATGTTCACCGCTCTTGTAAAGCCTTTTCTGTATTTTTGCAAATGGTATGCAATGTCAGAAGCAAAATAGGTAAACTGCCCATCCTTTTTACGGATTACCCTGTCCTTATCGTCCCCGAATTCAGATGTTCTGATCCAGGTGGCCCCATCCTTTTCATAGAGATGCCCGTCAGCCCGGATCACCTCCAGGGTGTCTCGTAAGAGACCTGACGCATGGAGGTCTGTTTCGCTGGACCATGTGTCAAAGGCCACCCTGAAACGGCTCAGATCCGCCTTGATCTCCTCCAGCATCATCTCTTTCCCCTTCTCGGCGCACCAGGCGATGGCCTCCTCCTCTGGAAGGGCGTCGAGTTCCGTTTCCCGGGAAATGACACCGGCCAGATCGAGAATATAGTCCCCATGGTACCCATTTTCAGGGAAGGGGTAATCCGGGTCCCTGAGCTGCCTGAATCGGGAGTAAATGGATTCGCCCAGGAGTCGGACCTGGGCGCCGGCGTCGTTGACGTAAAACTCCCGCACCACCTTGTGGCCGCAAAAGGCAAGAATCCGGCAGAGGGTATCGCCCAGGGCGGCCCCCCGGCCATGACCCAGATGGAGCGGTCCGGTGGGGTTGGCGCTGACGAATTCAACCAGGACGTTTTCGCCGGTGCCGGCGTCCACCCGGCCGTACTCGGTCTCAGGATTCCCGATCTCGGCCAGCAGCCTGCACCACTCCTCCGCCCGGATTCTGAAATTGATAAATCCGGGCCCGGCGATTTCTACGGACTCCAGGAGGTGTGCTTCGTCCTTGAGATTTTCTATGATTGTTGTTGCGATGTCCGTCGGCCTCCGCCTCTGGCTGGACGCGAGCGTCATCGACACATTGGTTGCAAAATGACCATGTGCTGAGTTATTCGGGATTTCTATGACATATGGTGGGATCGGCGCTTTTGAAAGGAGTCCTCGCTCAACGCAATCGTCGATGGTTGCCCTCAATATAGCATGTATCCTGGTCTTCATTTAATGTATGTCCTCAAATTTTTCGGGCCGATGGCGCAGAATATTTCGTAGGAAATGGTGCCCGCTTGTTTCGCAATGTCATCCCCTGTGATGCATTCCTCTCCCTGGGAACCCAAAAAAACAGCCGGGTCACCCGGCGAGACGTCTTTGTGGCCGGTGATATCACAGACGGTCAGGTTCATGCAGACCGTCCCTATGATACCGGCCATTTTTCCCCCAACAAGGACCTTTCCCCTGTTGGACAGCGTCCTGGGGAGCCCGTCGGCGTATCCGGCAGAGAGGACGGCGACCCTCCGAGGACCTTTGGTGTGGTAGGTCCTCCCATAACTGACAGGGGTCTTGTCGGGGAGATCTCTGACCTGGACGACCTCGGCCCTCAGGTGCATTACGGGGGCGAACGATGCTGTGCTGAAAAAGCCCGGCGATGGGCGTCCGCCATACAACATCACGCCGGGTCGGACCATGTCGAAGAGCGTCCGCCTATGACCAATGATCCCTGCGCTGTTGGCCATATTGTTAAGCGTCAGATTCAGCCCCAGGGACCGCCCTGTAAAAATGGCCATTTCAAATCGGGCGATCTGGTCTTCTGTAAACCGCGCATCAGTTTCATCCGCGGTTGCGAGATGCGTGGTCAAGGCCTCGATCTCCAGGTGTTTAAAGGAGATGACCTTTTGGATAAATGGGCCGATCTCGGTATCGGCAATCCCTAACCGGCCCATGCCGGTGTCCACTTTCAGATGGATTCGAGTCTTCAGGCCCCGGCTCCGGCATTCCTGTGAAAGGATTTCGGCCGCTGACAGATCAAAGAGCACAGGCGTCAGGCCGTTTTCCAGCACATGGCGGGATTCCTCCCGTGTGCGTATGCCGCACAGGATCACCACCGGCAACCGGACGCCCCCTTCCCTGAGGGCGAGGGCCTCATGGAGATAGGCGACCCCCAGGCAATCGATCCCGTTTCTCTCAAGGACCCTTCCCACCTCCAGGAGACCGTGCCCGTAGGCATCGGATTTCACCACGCCCATGATTCGGGTGTCCCTGCCGACCAGGTTTCTGATCTGGCGGAGATTCCCGGCCAATGCGGACAGATCGATGATGACGCGGTTGGGGCTGGCAATCATAGCGGCACACATAGAATGCCCAAAATTACAAAGGCCTAAAATGCCTGAATTTGAAAAGCGACGCCCCAGCAGCCGGGGGCAAGCTGAAATCAGCCGGTAACCGGCAACGTGTGATAGAAGAGGCGCAAGGCATCAGGCCCAAGGGTTAAAATGCAATAAATTGCAGAAAGTTAAAACCCATGATGTGAAAAAGCAAACCCCTTTCTCTTGGCCTTTTGAACCCATGGGCTGATGGATTCACAACGGATGCAAACCCTATCGCATCTTCACTCTCAGATCAAGGAATATATGGAGAAGGGAAGGCTGATCTCAAGATGCGGCGGTGACTCTTGTGAGAAGGCACGATCCGGTTCCTGCTTTCCCCGTCAATACCGTCAGTATGGATAATACTAATACCAGGGTGTCCCCAGGGTCCCCCACATGCCCCATGGATACACGGAAGTCTTATGGACGCCCGTGGGGGTCTCTGCCCAAGAGCTGCAATAAAATGCGGTCGTATGGTTCGCGGCCGCCCCCGGGCTCCGGATGATGTTTATGTAAAGGCAGCAAGGCCCCCCACGGGCAAACTTCTTCGCACGTTAGAGAGAAGTTACAGACAAAGGGCCTATGGGGCCTGACAGCAGCAACCAAAGATTCTAAATCCGCGATCCCGATGATCCTGTTTTAGAGAGCACCCATTCCGTCCGTCTACGTGAATACCACCCTGCCGTCCTCTACATCAATGGACACGTGATCCCCTTCTTTTACCGATCCCTCCAGGATTTTAACGGCCAGGGGATCTTGGATATAATGCTGGATGGCCCGCTTGAGGGGCCGTGCGCCATAGACCGGATCAAAGCCGGTGTCGGCAAGGAATTTTTCGGCCCTGTCGGTCAGGGTCACGGTGATCTTGGTTGCCTCGAGACGCCTGCTCAAGAGATCGATCTGTATCCCGACGATCTTTCGGATTTCATCGGGACCCAGGGCGTTGAAGATGACGATTTCATCAATCCGGTTCAGGAATTCGGGCTTGAAGGTGGCCCGGAGGGCATCCATGATCGCCTGATCCATCTGTTTGCTGTCCCGGCTCCCCATCTCCTGAATGAACTGACTCCCCACATTGGAGGTCATGATCAGGACCGTATTCTTGAAATCCACGGTGCGGCCTTTGCCGTCGGTCATGCGGCCGTCGTCCAGGATCTGCAGCAGGGCGTTAAAGACATCGGGATGGGCCTTTTCAATCTCATCGAAGAGAACCACGGAATAGGGGTGCCGGCGGACGGCCTCTGTGAGATAGCCGCCCTCTTCATAACCCACATATCCCGGAGGTGCCCCGATCAGCCGGGCCACGGAATGCCTTTCCATGTACTCCGACATGTCCACCCGGACCATGTACTGTTCGTCGTCAAAGAGGAACTGGGCCAGGGCCCTGGCCAATTCGGTTTTGCCCACCCCCGTGGGCCCCATGAAGATGAAGGAGCCGATGGGTCGGTTGGGGTCCTGAAGTCCTGACCGGGCCCGGCGCACCGCATTGGCGACCGCATCAATGGCTTTTTCCTGCCCTACGACCCGCAGAGAGAGCCGTTCCTCCATCTTAAGAAGCTTCTCCTTTTCCCCCTCCATCATTCGAGACACAGGGATGCCGGTCCATTTGGCCACCACCTCGGCGATGTCCTCGCTGTCCACCTCTTCTTTGAGCATTTTCTGGCCGGCCTGGAGCTCCTCCAGCTTTTTGTTCTCTTGCTCCAGGGTCTTTTCCAGCTCGATCAAGGTCCCGTATTTCAACTCTGCGGCCCTGGCAAGATTGCCGTCCCGCTCCGCGATCTGGGCCTCTGACCGGGTCGATTCGAGCTTCCCCTTAATGTCGCGGATTCGGGAGATGGTCTCTTTCTCCTTTTTCCAGTGGGCGGTCATCTCCGCGTCCTGATCCTTGAGGTCGCCCAGTTCATCCTTTATCTTGTCAAGCCGGTCCTTGGATGCCGCGTCTTTTTCCTTTTTAAGGGCCTCCTTTTCGATTTCCAGCTGGGTCATCTTGCGTTGGATGGCATCGATTTCCGCGGGCATGCTGTCGATCTCGATTCTCAGGCGGGATGTGGCTTCGTCAATAAGATCGATGGCCTTGTCCGGCAGAAACCGGTCTGTGATGTAGCGGTGAGAGAGGGTGGCGGCCGCCACCAGGGCCGAGTCCTTAATGCGGACCCCATGATGGACCTCATATTTTTCCTTGAGCCCGCGAAGGATGGAGATGGTGTCTTCCACACTGGGTTCCTCCACCATGACCGGCTGGAACCGCCTCTCGAATGCCGCATCTTTTTCTATATATTTCCGATATTCTTTGATGGTCGTGGCGCCGACGCACCGCAACTCGCCCCGGGCAAGGGCGGGCTTCAGCATGTTGGAGGCGTCTATGGCCCCTTCTGCGGCCCCGGCCCCCACCAGGGTATGCATCTCGTCGATAAAGAGGATGATCTGGCCATGGGCGTCCGTCACCTCTTTCAGTACGGCCTTGAGCCGGTCTTCAAATTCGCCCCGGTACTTGGCCCCTGCAACAAGGGCGCCCATATCCAGGGCCACCACCCGTTTGTCTTTCAGTGTTTCGGGCACGTCCCCCTGAACGATCCGCTGGGCAAGGCCTTCGACAATGGCGGTTTTGCCCACCCCGGGTTCACCGATGAGGACCGGGTTGTTCTTGGTCCGCCGGGAGAGGACCTGAACGATGCGGCGGATCTCGTCGTCACGGCCGATGACCGGATCCAGGTCCCCCTTTGAGGCCACCGCGGTCAGGTCCCTGCTGAAACGTTCCAGGGCCTGATACTTGTCTTCAGGATTCTGATCCGTGATCCGCTGTCCCCCGCGAATATCCACCAGGGCCTTGAGGATGGCGTCCCTGGTGATCCCGGCCGCGGCCAGAAGTCGTGCGGCCTCACCCTCTTTTTCCTCGCTCACGGCCAGGAGGATATGTTCAAGACTTACAAACTCGTCTTTCACCTGTTCTGCTTCGGAAAAGGCCCTGTCCAGGACCCGCTTGGTCCGCTGAGACAGGTACGTCTGACCGTATCCCGTCCCGGAAACCTTGGGGATCTTCTCTAATGCGGCCTCAAAAGACCTGACGAGCTGGTTTCGGTCCACGCCGATCTTTCCGAGAAGCGGCGGCACCACGCCCTCTTTCTGCTCCAGAATGGCCATGATCAGGTGTTCGGGTTCGATCTGCTGGTGCCCGAATCGTTCTGCCAACTGTTGCGAGGCCTGGATGATTTCCTGTGCCTTCAAGGTGAATTTATCAAATCGCATATCGGCTTCCTCCATTGGGTAATGATGGAAATTGTTTATAAAAACAATAAAAAAAATAAGCTTGCCGGGGTGGATTGTCAAGCAGGGGAATGGAGCGGCCGGCGTTACTTTGTTGACATCGAGAGGTTCATTTGTTAATAAAAATCGGATTGTTCTTGTGATCTCGCTGAAAAGCGTCGGAAGATATTATTTTGAGCTGAAAGGAGCATGTTTAATGGAAGCATTAACCCCGTTTTATGAAGTGAATGAGGCGCTGGTAGCCATGGGCGCCGAGAAACTGAACCTTTGTATGCAGTGCGGCATGTGTGCAGGATCGTGCCCGTGGCGTATTGTCGATGGTCCCTTTAACATCCGGAGATTGATACGGATGGCGCAGTTGGGCGTCGAGGGATATGAATCTGACGATATTCTGTATGGGTGCACCACCTGCAACAAGTGCGTCCTGAAGTGTCCCCGGGGCGTCACCATTATTGACGTGGTCCGGGCGATGCGGGCCATGATTGCGGAGACAGGCGCCATTCCCGGTGTGTTGAGGACGGCCACAGGGAGCGTGCACAGCCAGGGAAATCCCTGGTCAGAGCCGAGGGAGAAGCGGACCGCATGGATGGAGGGGCTGGATGTCCCCATTTTCAGCGAAGAGACCGAATACTTCCTCTTCGTGTGCTGTACCTCCGCCTATGATGCGCGGAGCCAGAATATCGCCAAATCCATGGTCAAGGTCCTCTCTGCCGCCGGGGTCAGTTTCGGCGTCATCGGAGAGGAGGAGAGCTGCTGTTCCGAATCGGTCCGGAAGATAGGGGATGAAACCCTTTTCACCAATACAGCGGAAAAAAATATCAAGCTGTATAAGAACAAAGGGGTTAAGAAGATTATTACCACCTCCCCTCACTGCTATTACACCTTAACACAGGAATATCCTGAACTGGGCGGTGAGTTCGAGGTGATCCATTACACCCAATTACTGGCACAACTGCTGGAAGAGGGAAAGCTGAACCTGTCGAAAACCCTGGACAAGAAGGTCACCTACCACGATCCCTGCTATCTCGGGAGACATAGCGACGTCTATGATGAACCGCGGGCCCTCATTTCGGCGGTGACCGGGGGCAATCTGGTGGAGATGAAACGCATTCGTAAGGAGAGCCTCTGCTGCGGGGCCGGGGGCGGACGGCTCTGGATGGAGACCAAACCGGAATGGCGTTTTTCGGACTTGAGGATCCATGAGGCGTGCGAGACCGGCGCATCCATCCTGGCCACGGCGTGCCCCTACTGCATCTCCATGCTGGAAGACAGCCGCAAGACCGTCAACAAGGAAGATGAGATCGAGATCAAAGACATCTCCGAACTGATCGCCGAGGTACTTTAATCCGTCAACCGTTACCGCAAAAAGCCCTGCCTTGAAGCAGGGCTTTTTGCCATCTTTTGTCTCTTGAAAGCAGGCCCCCATGAAAATAGCGTACCTGGACTGTTTTTCCGGCATCAGCGGCGATATGTTCCTTGGCGCGTTACTGGATGGGGGGCTTCCCTTTGACCGATTGAAAGAAGGGCTTTCAAGCCTTCCCCTCCACGGCTTCCGCATGGATGCCCGACGGGAAGCCCGGCACCAGATATTCGGCACCCGCTTCTCGGTTGCCGTGGAGGAAGGCCGCCATGCCCATCGCGACCTGAGGCTGATCCGGGAGATTATTCAGGGAGGGGATCTGTCCCGGACGGTCAAGGAAAAAAGCATCGCTATATTCGAATCGCTCGCCCGGGTGGAAGGAGCGATCCATAACCGGCCCGCCGAAGAGGTCCATTTTCATGAGGTAGGGGCCGTGGATTCGATTATCGATATTGTGGGGGCCGTATATGGCCTTGAGTATCTGGACCTGGAAAAGCTTTTTGTATCTCCGCTCCCCTTGGGTTCGGGTTTCACCCGGAGCGCACATGGAACCATACCGGTCCCGGCCCCGGCCACCCTCGCCCTTTTGAAAGGGGTCCCTCTGCTGGATGGAGGGACACCGCATGAAATGGTGACCCCCACCGGCGCAGCCCTGATTAAGGGATTGGCCGGCTCATTCGGGCCCATGCCACCGATGACCATTGACAGCATCGGCTACGGGGTGGGAAGCAGGGATCTGCCGGACAGGCCCAATCTCCTGCGCGTCCTTATGGGGAGGGATCGGCCGGGAGATGCCACGGAAACCGTTGTGGTCCTTGAAACCAATGTGGACGACAGCAACCCCGAATGGCTGGGATTTCTCATGGAACGGCTCCTGGGTGCGGGGGCCCTGGATGTGGCCTTTATTCCCGTTCAGATGAAGAAGGGCCGGCCGGGCGTACAGATCCAGGTTATCGGGGGTCCTGATCAGGGAGACCTGTTGATGGCGATCCTGATGGAGGAGACCACCACATTGGGCATTAGATTCCGCCACAGCCAGCGGAGGGTGGTCCCGAGATCGTTCAAAGAGGTGGACAGCCCCTGGGGGAAGATACGGGTCAAGACGATCATTAAGAGAGAGGGCTGTCCACTTCTGGCGCCTGAATATGAGGGGTGCAGGGAAATCGCCTTGAAACACCATGTCCCCCTGCGGGAGGTTTATCAGTGGATCGCGGGCCTGAACAGGGAGGCCTCACAACCCGCTTGATGTCGCGTGCTCGATCTGATAATTTATCCGTCTCCGATGCCTTCGGACAGACCGGCTTTACCGGAAAGGCGGCACTTATCCTGGCCACATGGTTCGGGACAGGACTGATGCCGAGGGCATCCGGAACGTTCGGGACCCTGGGCGCCATCCCCCTGGTCCTGATCGGCTGCCTTGGGGCGAGGTGGTCTGCCGGCACACTGGTCGCCGTCATCCTGACCGCATTCTGGGCTTCCCACCGGACCCAGAACCTGTTAGAAAGAAAAGATCCTTCTGAAGTGGTCATCGACGAGGCAGCCGGCTTTTTGGTCACCCTGTTTTTGCTGCCCCTGACATGGCAAACCATGGTCCTGGGGTTTTTCCTCTTCCGGCTTTTCGATATCGGAAAACCGTGGCCGATCCGACAGGCGGAACGCCTTCGGGGCGGGCTGGGGATCGTCATGGATGATCTTCTGGCAGGGGTCTATGCCCATCTGGTATTGAGAGGTATACTGTGGGTGGTGGGGTGATTGAGCGTTTTGGGGATTGAGGAATTCAGGAATTTCAGGAGTATTAACCGTCTCATAATTGTCTTTACACCGTCTTTTAACTTATCAAAAACACACTGGATTCCGGCTTTCGCCGGAATGACGGCCTGGGATTTATGCACTCAATAAAATCAATACATTACAAGAACTTTGGACTTTGGAGTTAATAAGTAGGTTCCCATTTTTTACGACATTATCAGGCTTCCCATATCTCCATGCACGGTGAAATCATAACCATAGGAAATGAGTTGACCTCAGGGAGGACCCCTGATCTCAACGCACACTATGTGGCGGGGAAATTGACGGCCTCGGGCCTGAACGTCATCCGGATCACATCGGTGGGAGATGACGAAAGGATGGCGGCGGAAGCCCTGAAGAGGGCACTGGCATCCTCCCGGTTCGTGATTATCACTGGCGGGTTGGGGTCCACCGAGGACGACATGACCTCCAAGATCGTGGCAACCGCGCTGGACCGGCCGCTCTGCCTCGATCACCGGATGCTCCGGAAGATCAGGAATTACGTGGCGGCCCATGGGATCGAGATGACGCCTCCTCTGGAGAAAATGGCCTTCATGCCGAAAGGCGCCACGATGATCCATCCCAAAGGTGCTGTGTGCGGGTTTTCCCTGATTGAAAGGGATATCCGTTTCTACTGTCTGCCGGGCGTTCCTGAGGAGATGCGGCATGTACTGGACGCCTTTGTCCTGCCGGAGCTCCTGAGCCTGTATGAAAGTCCCCCGGTGATGCGGCAGCGACTCCTGAAACTGTATGGAGTGGATGAGTCGCAGATTGCGGAAATTCTTTCGGAACTCATGCGCACTTCAGGGGAGGTGGCGTTCGGGTTTTATCCCCACTTTCCGGAAAACCACATCACCATCAGCCTGCGAGGGGATGACGCGCCTTCTGTCACAGCGGCCCTGGATAAGGTGGAACAGGACATCATGGCCCTTGTCGGGCCGTATGTGTTTGCCACCGGGGATCAGGAGATGGAGGAGGTGGTGGGTCGTCTTCTCCGCCATCATAAGAAGACCCTGTCCGTTGCAGAGTCATGCACAGGGGGATTGATCGGCCATCGATTGACCGATGTGGCGGGGAGTTCCGAGTATTTTCAGGGTGGGGTGGTTTCCTACAGCAATCAATCCAAGACCGATATCCTTCATGTGAACTGGAAGACCCTCGAAAGGCACGGGGCTGTGAGTTCTCAAACGGCAGAGGAGATGGCCCGGGGGATCAGAAAACAGATGAAGAGCGATCTGGGCCTCGCCGTTACCGGGATCGCCGGGCCTGAAGGCGGGACCAGGGAGAAGCCGGTGGGCACCGTGTATATCGGGCTGGACGCCTTCGACGGAACGGTTTCACGGAGATATCGCTTCCGGGGGCGGCGAAAACAGGTGAAGCTCAACACCTCGATGATGGCCCTGGATTGGGTCAGAAGGCGAATCAATGGGGATCCGTTGCTTCCTGGCATTTGAACTTCCCCCGGAGATCCGGGAGACGCTCTCGGCCGTGTCCGAGGATGCGCAGGCCTTGTCCTTGAACGTCCGATGGATTCGCGTCGCTAATATTCACCTGACCGTGGTATTTATGGGGAATGTCCGGGAGGATCACATCGGCCCGATCGGGGAGGCGGCCGGCAGCCTATGTCGCGGGCATGCGCCGTTCCGTATTCAGGTACAGGGAATCGGTCTTTTCGGCAGCCGACGGAACCCGAGGGTCCTCTGGGTGGGGCTCGGGGGTGAAACGGACCGCATGTCCGTTTTCAGGGACGTTCTGCAGAAGCACCTGGCGCCATTCGGGATAGAGGAGGAGAAGCGACCGTTCAGACCCCATCTGACGCTCGGGCGGTTCCGAAAAGGCGCGAAAGCCGATGCGGGGGTGAATGACCTGTTATCGAGATATCGGGACCTGAACGGTCCCGAGTGCATGATCAGAGAACTTGGCCTATTCAAGAGTGATCTGAGGCCCGGCGGGGCAGAATATACCCGATTGGGCCTGTGGCCGTTAGAGGGATAGCTGTGTCGGGGGCGACTCCTCAGTTGAGGATAGACTTATGGAAAAGAAAATGGAAAAGAAAATGGGGGATCTTATGGAAAGAGATCGGGCGATTGAACAGGCCGTTTCCCAGATAGAGAAACAGTTTGGCAGGGGATCTATCATGAAATTGGGAGATGATAGTTTTTTGGATATCCCCTCTATCTCCACCGGCTCCCTTGCCCTTGACCTGGCCCTTGGGGTGGGCGGCGTTCCCCGGGGGAGGGTGATTGAAATCTATGGTCCTGAGTCATCGGGGAAGACGACCCTGGCCCTTCACATCGCTGCGGAGGCCCAGGCAAAGGGAGGGATAGTGGCCTTTGTAGATGCAGAACACGCCCTCGACGTCACCTATGCCAGAAAATTGGGGGTGGACGTGGACAGTCTGCTGGTATCTCAGCCGGATACGGGCGAGCAGGCATTGGATATCGCTGAGATCCTTGTCAGGAGCGGGGCTATCGACGTTCTGATTATCGACTCTGTGGCGGCCCTGGTCCCGAGGGCCGAGATCGAGGGGGAAATGGGCGATCACCATGTGGGTCTTCAGGCCAGGCTCATGTCTCAGGCACTCAGAAAGCTGACGGCAACCATCAGCAAGTCCAGGACCTCCGTGATCTTCATCAACCAGATCCGGATGAAAATCGGCGTTATGTTCGGCAATCCCGAGACCACCACCGGGGGGAACGCGCTCAAGTTTTATTCGAGCCAGCGCCTGGACATCCGCCGCATCGGGGCCATCAAAGAGGGTGAACAGGTGGTCGGGAACCGGACCCGGGTCAAGGTGGTAAAGAACAAGGTGGCACCTCCCTTTAAAGAGGCCGAGTTTGATATCATCTACGGAGAGGGCATCTCCAAAGACGGGGATATTCTGGATATGGGGGTTTCCCTGGGCATCGTTGAAAAAAGCGGGGCCTGGTATTCCTTCGGGGAAGACCGGATCGGACAGGGGCGGCAGAATGTCAAGCGGTTCCTTTCCGAAAACAGAGATATCCGAGACAAAATTGCGGGCCTGATCCGGGAACATACGGGGCTGACAAAGGTGGTGAAGGAGAAAGCGGAGGCAGAGGCGTCCTGACGCAATATTCGGATGACGGATTGAGGAATTGGGGGATT